>JAZUBD010000302.1:0-1463 GCA_045638305.1 Lachnospiraceae bacterium | reverse complement strand
CGGTCTGAGAATCTACTCCTCTTGCGAGGATATGCCTCAGGTTATGAAGGGTCTGGGTACCGTAATCGTATCCACCTCCAAGGGCGTTATGACCGGTAAGGCTGCTCGTAAGCTGAAAATCGGCGGCGAAGTTCTTGCGTTTATTTGGTAAGAGAGGTAAAAAATATGTCGAGAATAGGAAGAAAACCGATTGCCATTCCCGCCGGTGTTACCGTGAGCGTGGATGAGCAGAATGTTGTCACCGTAAAAGGTGCCAAAGAAACCCTGACTGCCCCTATGCACAAAGATATGTCTATCAAGGTCGAGGGCGCAGAAGTTCTGGTAACCCGTCCTTCCGATGTTAAAGAGCATCGTTCTCTTCATGGCCTGACCCGCACTCTGATCGCTAATATGATCGAGGGTGTGACCACCGGCTTTAAGAAAGAGCTCAAGATCAGCGGTGTAGGTTACAGAGCACAGTTGCAGGGCAAAAAGTTGGTAATGAACCTGGGTTATTCCCACCCCGTCGAAGTCGAAGCGGTGCCGGGCATTACTATTGAAGTTACTGATCCCAATACCGTTGTTATCAGCGGTTCCGACAAACAACTGGTCGGCCAGTTTGCTGCTAACGTTCGTGGTAAGAGAGCGCCCGAACCCTACAAGGGCTCCGGTATCCGCTACTCTGACGAGGTCGTTCGCCGCAAAGAAGGCAAGGCCGGTAAGGGTAAATAAGGATAAGAAAGGAAGGAACGAAATATGCTTAAGAAAACCAGACTTAGAAAACATAGAAGAGTTCGCGGCAAAATTTCCGGCACTCCTGCTTGTCCGAGACTGTCTGTGTATCGCTCTACCAAGCACATTTATGCACAGATCATTGATGATGTTAACGCCGTTACTTTGGCTGCTGCCTGCACTGCCTCTAAGTCACCGTACTCTTTATCTGCCTGACTTTCTCTGTTATAAAGCTCCTGCTCTAAATATGCTTCTTCGCCTTCCTTACGGCTCAGGAACAGCTTGTGCTTTACCTTTTCTGCCGGACGTTCCATAAAGTTACGGACGCCAAAAGCAATATTGGTCTGCAGGGTATCAGAGAACAGGAAATTATCCTGTGGCACGTAGGCAATCTGCTCACGCAGTGTCTTTAACGGAATTTCGTTGATGTCTCTTCCGTCGAAGGAAATCATGCCGTCTTCTACGTTATACATATGTAATAACAGGTGGGCAACCGTAGTTTTTCCGCTGCCGGTACGGCCAAGAATTGCCAAAGTACTTCCCTTTGGAACAGTTACGTTTACATTCTGCAAGGCTGCCGGTAACGCTTCTTTGTAACGGAAGGTTAAGTTGCTTAACTTAATACCGCCCTGCAGGCTTGTAATGTCTTCGATGGTTTTTTCTGTATCTTTGATTTCCGGATGTTCGTCGAAGATACTCTGGATACGGTTCATGGATGCAATACCCTGGGAGAACATGTTGATACTGTCGCC
>JAZUBD010000301.1:0-3593 GCA_045638305.1 Lachnospiraceae bacterium | reverse complement strand
GTACCGGACGTTGCCGGGAGAAGCATCGGCAGAGGAGTTTCATCCGGACTTCGGGGCAATCGGACAGATGGTGGAAGAGTTGCAAAGCGGATGGTTCGACGAAGAGTAACGGGAAAGGAGAGGACTATGAAAGGATATAAGAAGTTGTTGTGGGGAATCGGTGCGGCAGTACTGCTTGCAGGAGCATTTTTTACCGGGCATTATGCAGGCGCGGCATCGAAAACACCGGGGAGTACGGGAGACCCATTGGTTACCCGCAGTTATGTGGAGGAACGGCTGGGAATGGTACAGGGTGGTGCAAAAAAAGTGCAGCTGAGTAAGGGACAGACGCTGACGGGAGGTGCAGGTACCGGGATTGTGGTGCTGGGCGGTTCCGTGACGGCAGCGGGAAACGGACTGGTAGATTTGACGGTGGGAGAACTCACCGAAAGGGATACTTCCATGTTTTTGTATCACAGCTACATAATCGCGGAAGAAGGGAACGGATGCGAGGCTTTGTCTGCATGTACACTGCTTGTAGCCGGGGAATATACGGTAAATTAGAAAATGACTGACAGGTTGCTGAAAAAATGATGAAAAGTGCGTCAAATATGGACACAAGGTCACGAAAAGACAGTAAAGAAAGCGTCCTGGACGGAAACAGGAAAATTTGTACTGTGCAAATGTAACAAAAACGAGGGGAATAATTTGGTTAAATGAGATATGGTATTTTGGTTGTAAATGGTGTATTATATTAATGTGCTTTTTTTGTGGAAGAGAAAAGTGTATTACATCTTATTTTAGGAGGAAAATGAAATGGCAAGTTTATCGTTGAAGAATATCAACAAGACTTATCCGAACGGCTTTGTGGCTGTTAAGGATTTCAATCTTGAGATTGAGGATAAGGAATTCATCATCTTCGTAGGTCCGTCCGGTTGTGGTAAGTCCACTACCCTTCGTATGATCGCAGGTCTCGAGGAGATCTCCGGTGGTGAGCTTTACATCGGCAACAAGCTTATGAACGACGTAGAGCCGAAGGACAGAGATATCGCGATGGTATTCCAGAACTACGCATTGTATCCGCATATGTCCGTATATGACAACATGGCATTCGGTCTTAAGTTAAGAAAGACCCCGAAGGAAGAGATTAAGAAGCTCGTTAGTGAGGCAGCTAGAATCCTTGACATCGAGCACTTACTGGATCGTAAGCCGAAGGCTCTTTCCGGTGGTCAGAGACAGCGAGTAGCAATGGGTCGTGCAATCGTACGTAATCCGAAGGTATTCCTCATGGATGAGCCGCTTTCCAACTTGGATGCAAAGCTCCGTGTACAGATGCGTATCGAGATTTCCAAGCTTCATCAGAAGTTACAGACTACCGTTATCTACGTAACCCATGACCAGACCGAGGCAATGACCCTTGGTACCAGAATCGTAGTTATGAAGGACGGTGTTATCCAGCAGGTTGATACCCCGCAGAATCTCTACGACAGACCGCAGAACCTCTTCGTTGCAGGTTTCATGGGATCTCCGCAGATGAACTTCATCGACTGTCAGGCAGTAGAAGAAGGCGGCGCTGTTTCTCTTAAGTTCGGTAACCACTCCATTAAGCTTACCGAGAAGAGAGCTCAGAAGCTTATCGATGGTGGCTACACCAACGAAGAGCATCCGAAGAAGGTTGTTCTCGGTATCAGACCGGAGGACATTAAGGATGAGGAGAGCTTCATCGCTATGTCTAAGGACAGCAGCTTAGAGGCAACCGTTCGTGTATACGAGCTTCTCGGTGCAGAAGTATTCTTATACTTCGATATCGATGAGACCATTCCGGTAACCGCACGTGTTAACCCGCGTACGACCGCTAGACCGGGTGATACCATCACCATCGCTTTCGACTTAACGAAGATACATATCTTCGATAAGGAGACCGAGCAGATTATTTCTCACTAATTATAAGATTTTTTCAGAGACCGTCGGAAACGACGGTCTCTTTGTGTTTTTTGGTTGACTTTTACCCCCGCGAATGATAAACTGACAATAGTGGGGAAGTAGTTTTGTTGTAAAAGGAGGACCTATGATTTCAAATCAGGTGTTACAGAATACAATTGACGGATTAAAGGCCATTACCAGGGTAGAGTTGTGTGTACTGGGGACCGACGGTGAGATTTTGGCCACCACGTTAGAGCCGGGACAGGAGAGCATCGAGGCAGCGGTTGCCTTTGTGGATTCTCCGGCAGAGAGCCAGTCTTTGGCGGGCTATCAGTTTTTTAAAGTATATGACGACAGTCATCTGGAGTTTGTCGTATTGGCAAAGGGCGACACGGATGATGTTTATATGATTGGCAAGATGACGGTGTTCCAGATTCAGAACCTGATTGTGGCCTATAAGGAGCGCTACGACAAGGACAACTTTATCAAGAACCTGTTATTGGACAACCTGCTTCTGGTGGATATTTACAATCTGGCAAAGAAGCTTCATATTGAGGCGGATGCCCGCCGTATCGTATTTCTTATCGAGACGAAGCAGGAGAAGGATACCAATGCGCTGGAGACTGTGCGGAGTCTTTTCGCCGGCAAGAGCAGAGACTTTATTACCGCAGTGGACGAGCGGAATATTATCCTTGTGAAGGAGCTTAAGTTAAACGAGGATTACGAGCATATGATGAAGACGGCGAAGGTGCTTTTGGATACTTTAAATACCGAGGCTATGACTCGTGTGAACATTGCCATCGGTACCATTGTGAACGAGATTAAGGATGTGTCCCGTTCTTATAAGGAAGCAAAGATGGCGTTGGAGGTGGGCAAGATATTCTACAGCGATAGAAATGTTGTTGCCTATTCCAATCTTGGTATCGGCCGTTTGGTATATCAGTTGCCGCTTCCGATGTGTAAGGTGTTTATCCGGGAGATTTTTGACGGTAAGTCCCTGGAGGACTTCGATGAAGAGACCATTGTTACGATTAATAAGTTCTTTGAGAACAACTTAAATGTGTCCGAGACCTCCCGTCAGCTGTATATTCACCGTAATACGTTGGTATACCGGTTGGACAAGCTGCAGAAGATGACTCATTTGGACCTTCGTACCTTTGAGGATGCCATTACCTTTAAGATGGCTCTTATGGTAGTAAAGTACATGAAATACGTAGAAAACATGGAGTTTTAGGTAGGAGAGCCGCACCGGAAGATGCGGCTTTCGGATTATATATAAGAGGAGGGAGCCCCATGGCAGGGAGCTACGATTTACACAGGGATTTACAGAATATACAAGCGCCGGTCATTCATTTTGACCATGTATATAAAGATTATCAAAAGGAGATCCATGCGCTGGAGGATGTTTCCATCAGCATTAAAAAAGGTGAGTTTGTGTTTATTACCGGTAGCAGCGGTTCCGGTAAGTCCACATTGATCCGTCTGATGCTCCGGGAGATTCTGCCGACCAAAGGAAAGGTATTTGTGGCGGGGAGGGAGTTGTCACGGTTGCGCCGTCATCAGGTCAGCAAGTATCGCCGCAGTATGGGTGTTGTATTTCAGGATTTCCGTCTTTTAAAGGACCGGAACGCCTACGAGAATGTAGCCTTTGCACAGCGTGTGGTAGAGGTGTCTCCGGGAGAGATTAAACG
>JAZUBD010000300.1:0-2673 GCA_045638305.1 Lachnospiraceae bacterium | reverse complement strand
CCGTCACCATCGGTGCTCCCGGACGTGCGCCCAGTTCCCACACCGGCAGTTCGACATACGCCTCCGCTTCTCCGCGGTTTACCGCCACCGCCAGTATATCCTTATCATCAAACCGTCCGAACGCAAGTACATCCTTTGCCTGATATATCATCTTTAAAGAACCTGTTTTTAATGCCGGATAGGATTTATGAATTCGTATTAACTCACGGTGCAGTTCGATGAGCTCTTTATCCTCTCTGCCCCACGGATAGGTACGACGATTGTCCGGGTCCGTAAAACCGCAAACTCCCGCTTCATCTCCGTAGTAGACCGTAGGTGCTCCCACCCAGGTCATCTGCAACGTCACCGCCGCCATAAAGAGAGAACGACGAATTCCTTCCGACGCTGCCTCGGCACCAAGTGTCGCCAGGCGTCCCACCTTTCCGTTAGTTCTCGTCAAAAAGCGGGAATGGTCATGGTTGGACAGCTCGTTCATAGCTGCCTGTAACGAACCTGTCTGAAACTGCGCCATATGATGATTCATGGCATCCGTAAACGCCGTCGCATTTCCTACCATATCCCCCCGATAGGCATCGCTGTGCTTTTCCATACCGGTCATAAACCAGGTCACCGGCTCCATAAAAGCATCATAATTCATGACGGAATCCCATTCATCTCCCAAAAGCCATTCTCTTGCGCTTCCGTAATGTTCCGCCAGAATCAACGCCTCCGGATTGGCCTCCTTAACCGCTTTCCGGAATCTTTGCCAGAAAATATGATTAAACGCCTCCGAATGGCCCAAATCCGCTGCCACATCCAGACGCCAACCATCCACACAATACGGCGCCGACACCCATTTTTTCGCCACATTTAATACATACTCACAAAGCTCCTCCGAAGCCTCGTAATTCAGTTTCGGAAGCGTTGCATGATCCCACCAGCCCGCATAATGCGGATTGTACGGCCATGCCGCTTGTCTGAAATCAAAGAATCTGCGGTACGGACTGTACTCCGCCACATAGGCCCCCGGAGCATACCCTTGTGCATGCTCATAAATCCTCTCTCTGTCGAGCCACTTATGGAAAGAACCGCAATGGTTAAAAACACCGTCCAAAATCACACGCATCCCTCTCCGATGGATTTCTTCCACCAAAGAGGCAAAAAAAGCATTGCTGGCATCCAAATTTTCCGGCAGACTGACACGGCTGCCGTATAAGGTTGCATGAGAATTATCCGTATCTCCCGGAGCCAGACACTCTCCTGCCTCCCGTAAAATCACGCCGTAATGAGGGTCGATATAATCGTAATCCTGGCTGTCGTATTTATGATTGGACGGGGATACAAACAGCGGATTAAAATAAATAACTTCTACACCCAGCTCCTGCAAATAATCCAGCTTCTGCCGCACTCCCTCCAAATCTCCGCCGTAAAAGCAGCCCACGTCCATGCTTTGCGGCGGGCGATTCCAATCCTCTATTGCCTGTACCGGCGCCTGTATATAGTAATATTCATTGGTTTTCACATCATTCTTTGCCGTACCGTTGCAAAAACGGTCGGTAAATATCTGGTACATCACTGCACCCTTTGCCCATTCCGGCACCGCAAACCCCGGGGTTACCCGGAAGGCGTATTCTTCCCTCGGCTCATACACTGCCCCCCGGCGGTCATAAAAGCAACGGCCTTCCGAAAGCTCTGCCTCAAAATAATAGGTCACCGGCCCGTCTCCTACCGTGTATTCGGTAGCAAAATATACAAAGCATCCGTCCTCCCGCTCCGGCAACATCGTCTTTCTTTCCCCGCCGATACAAAGCACCGCCTCCCGTACACCTTCTTTTAATGCACGAAAACGAAGCCTTACCGTATCACCCGGCTTAGGCTCCGTTGGATATCTGTATTCCTTTGTTCCGTCTGAAAACAATGCCTTGACTTCTCGTTCCATAACGACCTCTTTCTGTTCGTTTACTTTATCCCGTAGGCGGTGTACTGCACGTGAAAAGCCCGATGACAAATGTCATCGGGCTTTTCGGAGAAGGTATTTTGTTACTTATGGGGTGTAGCAAAAACTATATAATGTATTGGGGTTTACGAGTGTTATTATAGCATCACTTTGTACATAAGTGTGCACAAACATTACCCCTTTTTCAAAATTTTTTTGTGACTTTTGACCTATACGCTTCCAGGTCTTCCCATAACCGATACAAAATTGTCCAAAAAAGCCCTCCAAACACCTATCGTTTTTGACTTATGCAAAAAGTGCCTCAAATTCCTCACGGTTGATACGCTCTTTCTCAATCAAGAGCTCGGCACAAGCGTGTAATACATTCTCATTCTCCTGTAAAATACGCTTTGCTTCTTCATAACACTCATCAATAATACGACGAACCTCTTCATCAATGGCATTGGCAACGCCTTCGCTGTAGGAACGGGTATGTGCAAGATCACGACCGATAAATACCTCATCATCGTCATTTTCACAGTTCACCATACCGATGGCATCGGAGAAACCGTAGCGGGTTACCATACTACGAGCCACTGCGGTAGCATGCTTAATATCCTGGGAAGCTCCCGTGGTCACATCGTCTAAAATCAATTCCTCCGCGATACGTCCGCCAAGGCTTACGATAATATCCTGGCGCATACGCCCCTTGGTCATAAACATCTCATCACGCTCCGGAAGCGGCATCGTATAACCTG
>JAZUBD010000299.1:0-2000 GCA_045638305.1 Lachnospiraceae bacterium | reverse complement strand
GCTACGATCCGACTTGTCGCCATGGCACTTCCCGCAACTCCCTTTTTCTTATAGCCCACATAGGTGGCCATATTAATGGCAATAGGACCCGGAGTGGACTCCGCCACCGTGATAATCTGCATCAATTCTTCTTCGTCCAGCCACCTCTTCTGCTCCACCACAACTTCCTTGATTTGTGCAATCATGGCGTAGCCCCCGCCAAAGGTAAAGAGACCGATTTTGGCAAAAGTAAAAAACAGTTCCCAAAGCATCGTTTTTCCTTCTTTCGTTCATTATATTCCTTACTACGTTTCCGATAAAACAGATGATAGCACAGCCCGGAGAAAATAGCAAACCGAATCTTTACAAAACCTTTCCTTTTCAGTAAACTTTAAATATGACAACAATAAGGAGGAACTATCCTTGATATACCAATGTAAAAATTGTGCCACAGCGCTCCGCTTTCATCCCCAAAAAGGACTTTTAGAATGCGATGCCTGCGGCTCCACCTATCAATTGACAGAATATGAAGAACCGGATACTGCCGACGGCAAAATCCGGCTGGAGCTCTATTCCTGTACCGCCTGCGGCGCTAAACTTGCAGTTAACGGCACGGAATGCTCCTCTTTTTGTTCCTATTGCGGTCAACCGACGGTAATCTATGACAGAGTTTCTGACGTAAAAAGACCTGATTGTATTATTCCGTTCCGTGTGTCAAAGGAAGAAGCGGTGGATTTAATTCGTAAGCAACTGAGCAAAGGGCCGTTCATAGCGGATGATATCAAAAATTTTGAAGCAGAACAAGTCAGAGGCATTTACATACCGTTCCAACTGTATGATGTAAAATATACCGACTGTCAGTTTTGGCGCGGAAAAATCGATTCCATCGATACCTATCATATGCGGAAAGCAAAGGTACTCTTTCATGATCTCACGCTGGATGCCTCCAGACAACTTAACGACGACCTTACCCGACATCTGGAGCCTTATGATACCAGCGAACTTGTGCCGTTCCACTCTGCATATTTGTCCGGCTTTTATGCGAATTGTTTTGACTATACAGCCAAGGAGTTGGAAAATGAAGTTAAGTACCGTTGCAGAAAAATGGTTAACAATAAGATCCTGGCAACACTTCCCGATCCGGATAATCAAGATTTGAGAGAAACATATCCGTACCATACTATTCTGGAGTCAAAATATGCCATGCTTCCTGTATGGTTTATGACGTTCCGCCATAAAGATACGCCATACACGTTTGTGGTTAACGGTCAAACCAAGAAAGTAGTAGGTGCTGTTCCGTATTCAAAAAAGAAGGCCTATTCCTATCTCGGAATACTTACTGCAATACTTTCGTCTCTTACATTTCTTCTGTTACACATTCTGTTTAATATATTGCGTATAGAAACTGTATTTGACATCATCATTCGCGAATGGGTAAATTGGTTTGTTGTTCTTGTGGCATGTTTTATCGGTATATGGGAGGCCGGGAACAAAAAAATCAAAAAAATAAACAAACATATAAACCGAACAAAGGAATCTACACTACAACACTTTGCCAAAAACAGACAGGAGGAATAGGAATGCTGATACTTATTATTAAAATAGCTTTAGCAATCGTCATAGGCTATTGCTGCGCTTATTTTATCATGGCAAAACGACTTTATGCCTCTAACGATTACGGAGATACTTCCGGAAAAGTACAGGATTTTGACCGGGGAACGTGGGAAATCGAAGAAAAGAATTACTACGGTCCTTACGCTTCGGAGGACTGGGAACATGATATGGCAAAGGCTAAAAACAGTCTTTAAAACGTTTCAATCCCCCAAACCGTAAGAACGGGAAATCATCCCTTCACCGCGCCGGACAACCCTTCCGCATAATACCGCTGGGTAAAGAGGAACAGCGCCGCAATCGGTATGGCCACGCACACGGAGCCTGCCGCAAACCGGGTGTAATAATGGTACACATATTCTCGCTCTAACATACTCCAAAGTCCGATGGCCACCGTATAATACCGGCTG
>JAZUBD010000298.1:0-2013 GCA_045638305.1 Lachnospiraceae bacterium | reverse complement strand
GATTTGTGTTCCGAATTTCCGGGTTTGTACGGTTCTTTATGATTGTGTTCGCTCCTCTTGCATTTCTTGCAGAGCGGGCGGCAAAGGGAATCGCGGCAATGTTCGGTGTACATCCGGGGGATATTGCAGAGAATGTAACGGAAGAGGAAATTATCTCCATCGTAACGGAGGGCCAGGAACAGGGGCTTTTGGATGAGGAAGAAGCGGAGATGATTACCAATGTCATGGATTTCGACGCCAAGGCGGCTCGGGATGTTATGACTCGTAAGAAAAAGATTATCGGCATTAAGGACGAGCTGAGCGTGGAGGAAGCGCTGGAGTTCGGTTTAAAGGCTAACTATTCCCGTTTTCCGATGTATGGAGAGAATCTGGACAATATTACCGGTATAGTGCATCTGAAGGATTTAATGATGTATTTCATGGAGTATCGAAATGAGCCGGAGGTGCTTAAGAATACGCCGTTATCCGAAATCGCCAGAGAACCGTATTTTGTACCGGAAACCCAGAATATTGATGTACTGTTAAATGACATGCAGGAGAAAAAAATTCACATGGCAGTAGTCATTGATGAGTATGGGCAGACGGCAGGTATTGTGGCTATGGAGGACATGCTGGAGGAAATTGTCGGAGATATTCAGGATGAGTATGACGACGAGGAACAGGAGATTATCCCGCAGAGTGACGGCACCTGGTTGGTACGAGGCTTTACCATGTTAGAGGAGCTGGGGGATGTTCTGGAGGTGGACTTCTCGGAAGAAGAGGCGGATACCGTAAACGGTTTTGTGATTTCAAGACTCGGAAGACTTCCTTCGGAGGAGGAGACGGAATACCCGCTCGTTACGGAATACGGATACTCCTTTGAAATTTGTAAGGTAAACGGAAAACAGATTGACACGGTGAAGGTGTCGACGGCGGTAGAACCTACAACAGAGGATACGGAACAATAGTTAAATCAGGAATTAATAAATAAACGCACCTGCAAATTCACAGGTGCGTTTTGTGTGTGATAGAAAGTTGTTTTAGAGTTCCCCGTCATCATCCATGTCGCATTCGATGTCGCTGATAAACTCACGATTGGAAACACGCTTTTCCATACGTTCCTTTTCGATTAAATCGGAAAGAAGGTTCTTAACATCATAGGAGTGCTTTACATTGATGATATCGAAGTGTCCCATGGTTTTATCGCTGGAGTGACACTGAATGGTTCCGAGGCCGAACATCTTCTGAAGCAGGGTTCTCTTTAACGAGATATCTAAAATACGATACAAACGAACCTCGTCCTCCTTGGTGGTAAAGAAGCCCGTTTTTATAAGTAAGCGGTCCTTGGTCAAGCGATAAACGGTAAAGGTCCAAGGTAATCCTAAAAAGGTCCAACGTTTCCGTGCTCTCCATACGATTTCGTTCTGTTCGCTCTGTGGTAATTTGGAATCTGCCATAACACACCCTCCTCTAATGGTATACATTGTATTCGAACTACAAATGCTATTCGTATTCTTACAGTGTTAGTTTAGCATAAGACTGTGAAATTGGCAAGTGTGCGGATGAAATAATCAATGATGGTTTTTACGGTGTAAGAATTGACTTTATTTTAAAATCCGTATATACTGATTATAATGTTTAAAACAAGAAATGTGTTAGGAAAGGAGTATACTATGGCAGCAATTCCGACCGCACATAATGCGGCAAAAGAAGGCGAAATCGCAAAGACTGTTTTATTACCGGGAGACCCGCTTCGGGCCAAGTTTATTGCAGATACTTATTTGGAGGATGTGACCTGCTTTAATACGGTGCGTAACATGTTCGGCTATACCGGCACCTACAAAGGAAAGAGAGTATCGGTGATGGGCAGCGGTATGGGCATGCCGTCCATCGGTATTTACTCTTACGAATTGTACCATTTTTATGATGTGGACCGGATTATCCGTATCGGCTCCGCCGGCGGTATTTCCGACAAGGTAAAGCTTCGTGACCTCGTTATCGGTATGGGCGCATCTACAAATAGTAATTATGCGG
>JAZUBD010000297.1:0-7947 GCA_045638305.1 Lachnospiraceae bacterium | reverse complement strand
TAAGATTCGCCACACCCGGGCCACCGCACCTTTACTCGGCCGGCTTAATCGATGCTATATCAAGTACATATACCGGATAGAATAAGAAGTTGGTGAACTTCTTGTTTACCGCTACCAGCTTTGCACCGTCCTGCAGGTATACGCTGGCGGCGTCCTCGGTTAAGATTTTCTGAATGTCCTTATATAAGGTAATCTTCTCGTTCTCATCGGTGCTTGCTAATGCCTTAGCAAAGGTTTCGTCGAACACCGGATTCTCATAGTTTACAAAGTTGTTGCTTGCGGTGGAGGTATAACGCTTCACCACATCACTCGGTGCCAAAGCAGCATCCAGTCCTACGATGGTTGCTTCATAATCTCTTGCGCGATATACATCCGTCAGCCATGCGGACCATTCGATTAACTGAATTTCCGCCTGCACACCGACTTTCTTATACTGCTCCGTGAGTACCTGAGCCGTTGCCACATGCATATCGTAGTTGGACGGCACCTTTACCACAAACTTTAACGGATTGCTTTCATCATAGCCTGCTTCTTTTAACAGTTCCTTCGCCTTCTCCGGCTGATAGGTGTAATAGCTCTCCAAAGTCGCATCATAATATACACCGAAGTTCGGGAACATATTACTGCCGATGACATGGCCTCTGCCGCCGGATACAATGTTTAACAGTTCTTCCTTATCCACCGCATAACAAAGTGCCTGACGCACCTTAAGGTCGGCAAACGGACCAAAGTCGTTATTTAAGAACATAGCCTGTACTACATTCGTAGAGCCAACCTCCAGATTGTAATCTTCGGTCAGCTGTGCAGCCTGCTCATCCGTCAGGTACGGGAAAATATCGATGCTTCCCGACAGCAGTTCCATAAAGGCCGCATCGTTGCTGGCACAGATTTTAAAGGTCACCTTTTCCAGATACGGCTGTTCTCCGTAATAGTCGTCAAACCGCTCTACCACAAAGCTGGTTAACGGTGTGTAGGAAACGAACTTATACGGGCCCGTTCCTACCGGTGCACTTTCCTGATTCTCATAATTCTCCGGGATGATAAAGCAGGTCAAAAATCCCAAAAGCTCCGTATTCGGCTCGGAAAGAGAAATCACAATCGTATCCTCTCCTACCTTTTCCACGGCAGAAATAACAGAAAGCGCCGATTCCACGACGACCTCAGGATCTTTATCGTCGAGTAAACCCGCGCAACGCTTTACCGAATAAATCACATCATCCGCAGTAACTACCTCGCCGTTGTGAAACTTCACATTTTCGCGCAAGGTAAAGGTATATGACATGCCGTCCGGGGCAATCGTATACTCTTTTGCTACCGCAGGAACCAATGCTCCGTCTGCGGAAGGCTTCACTAATCCTTCGAAGACGTTAAACAAGACTTCATCGGTTCCTGCCGCCACTGCTTTGTGAGGGTCAAGACTGTCCAAATCCTGTGTTATTCCTACTACCGCGGAAACTGCATCCTCCGAACCTTTCTTTCCCGTCTTGCCGCCGTTGCATGCGCAAAGTGCGGTAACGAAAACAAGTAGTGCAAGAAATATTGCTTTCTTTTTCATGGTACTACCTCCGTTCGCGGAATCAATTCCGCTTTATTAAATTTTTACGTACCTATCATAAACTATTTTTTTTAAAATTACAAGAAAAAAATTTGTGAGTTTTTTATGAATTTCTTCAAAACCTCTTTATTCTTGTCCGAAAATAGTGTAAAATAGGGACAGACAAATTTTAAAGGAGGGTATCGCAGAAAGTTTTCTTTCTGCGAAAAAGTAACATGGGAAACAACGAAAAGAACATGACCAGCTATGAACGTAAGGTCTTAGCAAAAGAAGAAGCGGCAAAGCGCGAGAAAAGGAAGGCAGCCCTTTCCATTATCGCTACCGTAGCCATTGTAGCATGTCTCGCTGCACTGCTTATTGTAGTACCGTTTGTAAAGAGCAGAGAAAAGTTTAAGGAATACTTTAAGATTAACAACGAATCCGTTTCCGAATTGGAATTCACATTCCATAAAACCACGATTATCAACACCAACGCAACCTATTTACAGTATTTCGGCATAAGCTCCATGGATGCTCTCGATACTACGGTTTATGACGAAAGCACCGGTCTTACCTGGGGAGAGTATTTCACCGAACGCGCCGCAGAGTCCATTAAGGAAAACAGAGCGTTAATCGCAGACGCAAAGGCGAAGGGCATTGACATCGACGTAAAGGAAGAGTACAAGACTTACATCGCCGAAATCGAAACTCTTGCGAAGCAGAACGAAATGTCTACCGATTCCTATCTTACCGCTTTATTCGGCGCAAAGGAAAGCGAATTAAAGGACATCATCAAGGACAACCTTGCAGCAGTAAAGTATTCCGAGTATCTGTATGAGCAGAAGGAAGCTACCGAAGCAGACGCACAGGCAGAGTACGATGCAAATAAGGATCTTTACGATTCCGTTGATTATCGTGTACTTGCATTTACCCCGGAGATTCCGAAGGATGCAGATGAAGCTACCATCCAGACCATTAAGGATGAGAACAAGGCAAAGGCTCAGGAAATGTTAGATAAGATTAAGGCCGGCGAAGACTTCGAAACTCTTTGTGCTACCTATGCTCCGGAAGACCAGCGTACCAATTACGCCGATTCCGAAACCGATGCTTCTCTTGTAACCGGTGAATCTTCCAGCTTTGCATACGGACCGTACAGCAAGTGGTTATTCGAAGCAGCACGTACCGAAGGCGAGATGGACATCTACACCGACGAAGCTACCGATACTCATTATGTATTGAAGTTTATCAAGCGTTACATGCCGGAAAACATCTTAGAGAGCATTAAACAGGATTTAACCTACAATGCAGTTATGGATTACGTTTCCGAAGTATCCAAGGACTACACCATTTCCGATCCGGATGACAATCTTCCGACGATGTAACTATCACAACAACTCAAAAGAGCAGGTTCCAAATGAACCTGCTCTTTTTTTACAAGAACGGGACCGCGCTGTTTCAACAAATGCGCGGTGACATCGGGCGTGGCGAGTTCTTGCGATGTGATTGAAATCCCCTTGGCTGATTCGATTGCAGATAAGTATTCCGCTTTTTGCATTTCCCGAAGGGGCGCGTACTTAGCGCAGTCGAAATCACCTCTTAGAAAAGACTGGGCGCGAGGTCGCCCCCGAGCGTCCTAGTCGTTCTTAGAGGAAGTTTGACGGAGCGTTGCGCTCAGCAAAAAGGGAATACTTATCTGCACATCGAATCTTCAAACGTTTTCCACACATCGCAAGAACGGGACCGCGCATTTGTCATGCGACGGTCCCGCCTTCTTACAATTCTTCTACGTAACGTACCCGATCCACCTCACTGAGCATCTGCAATATCTCCGCATGAGGCTTCTTCTTCGGTAACCGCAGCGTACATAAAATCGCGGTACCGCTATCCTCTACTCCGTTAGCCCGAGTCATCTCCAAATCACTGATGCGGAAGCCCTGGTCCTTGGCGAACCGGATAAACACGCCCACATCCGACATTTTCTCGAACTCTACGTATAAGTTTATCACCTTTGTGGATGCCATTACCCAGTCGTCCAAACGTTGTAGCAAGGCCATAACCACAAATATCAGCACACATCCTACCACAGCTCCCGTGTAAAAACCGATGCCCAGGGAAAGTCCCACACAGGCCGCCGCCCAAAGTCCTGCTGCGGTAGTCAAACCCTTTACCCGGTTCCGTCCCGTTACAATAATAGTTCCTGCTCCCAGGAAACCGATTCCGGAAATCACCTGAGCTCCCATTCGTGCCGGGTCCGTTCCTTCATACAATTCCATAATATACAGATTTGTAATCATAACCAACGCCGCCCCCATACACACCAGCATATACGTACGGAAGCCTGCCGGACGTTTCTTACGTCCCCGCTCCACACCTAAGATTCCACCGCATAAAAGTGACAACACCAATCGGACCGCTACCGATACCGTGTTCAATTCCTTTAAAATACTCGGGATATACTCTTCCATACCGATTCCCCCTTTATTCCATATACCAGCATTCCGGATGTGCCGCTCCTACTCCTCTTATCTTCTCTTCGTACGGACACCGCTCCGGGAAGTTTTTCAACGTATTCTTTACTGCGTAAGCGGAGGAATCCGTCCAAGTAATTACTCGGTACTCTCCTCGCTCCGCACCGCTCTGTGCCTCCGGCACCTGCTCCGCCGCCAGTAGGCTTACACTTAAAAAGCCCTCCGTTGTCAAGAGCATCTTCTGGGATTCATCGGAAATTCTTGTGAAACCCAGACGGTCCATATACGGCAACTGCTTTCCCGCAGCATCAATCTTCCAGTAGTACGGATTGCGTACAAACTCGTAATAATTTCCCTTCACATCGCTCATGCCTTCTTCTGTAGAAAGCACATAGGAATTCAAAGTCGGCACTCCCGGTGTATTCCATGCACTTACTACCGTTTCCCGCAACATCTCGGCAATATCCGCATAGCCCATGTCCTTGGCTTTGGCCTTTGCCGCATCCTCTCCCATATACTCCGGCAGAAGGTTCACATGATAATGTTCCGGCGCAAAGCAAATACCTCCCTGTGCCAACAGCTCATTCAAAAACTCCGGCTTTGATACCGGAAATGTCACTTCAAAGCTGTAGGCATCCAGCTTTTTCATAACCGCCCGCTCCTTTTTAGAGCCGTTTGTCACAGTAAAACACTGCCACAAATCCTCCCCAAAAGTCTCCGGCAGACACATCTCTTCGTAAAAGAACACACAGTCATCTGCCGTAAACAGTACGCCGTCCGACCAACGCAAACCTTCTCTGAGATAAATCGTATAGTTCGTAAAATCGGAATTCACCGTATAAGCCTTTGCGATATTCGGTGCAATCGTGCCATCTTCCGCATAGTAAAATAACCCTTCGGACACAAGGGCACCGGTTAAGGTATCCGCATTCACCGTAGCAAACTGTACCTCCGCTCCGTATACTCCCAACGTTCCGTTCTCCACAATTACAACATCCTCTGCTTTCGGAAGGCGCCGCTCCACCGCCGGTAATGTTCTTGCTTCCACCGCTTGCTGTAACATCATCGCCTCCGAATAAGTATCAAACCCGCTTACCGGGGCCTTGGTCCCTTCCGGAGTATTCGCTCCGCCCTGCACCTCGCTTGCTCCCGATGTAGGCGTAGTCCCTTCCGGTACCTCGCCGCCTTCTTTACAACCGGAACATACACACAGCGCAAAAAGCGTCAACATTAACATCCCGGTGCGATACCATTTCCTCATTTCAGCCTCCTACTATTTATTTCAACGGGCGCAGCCTCGAAAAAACTGCGTTTTTCCTCGGTCGCTTCGCTCCGGGAATACATCAAAGAATCCCTGTTCAAACAAGTTTGACAGTGCTTCTTCGCTGTATTCCGCTCCGCCCTTTGCGGACATTATATCATATTTTTTCCCAAATGTCCTCATTTTTTAAACGTATGCAAAAAGAAATGTCCCAAAAGTCCGTGGACTCTTGGGACATCCGAATCGTTTCCTTTAATAACGGAACGCCTGCAATGCTTCCTGAAGTTTTCTTGCTTCGTCGTTTAATACCGTGGATGCATCCGACAAATCCTCTACTGCCTTTAACTGAAGATCAACCATATTCTGTACTTCCTCGGAAGCCGCGGAGGTCTCCTCGGATACCGCGGAAATACTGCTGATTGCATCTATCGTTATATTCTGTGCTTCACTGATGCTCTCAACGCCGTTGGAAATGTTTGCCAGGCGTGCTGTCATCTCTTCTACATTCTCACCGATGTTCTTAAACAATGAAATCGCATTCTGCAGTGCCACGCTCTGGGAAGCAACGATTTCCTCCGCCTGGGCTACGGTACGGGCAGTACCCTCGGTCTGCGCCTTAATGCCGTTTACAATACCTGCAATCTCATTTGCCGCCTCTACGGACTGCTCCGCAAGCCGGCGAATCTCATCCGCAACCACCGCAAATCCGCGCCCTGCCTCTCCGGCACGGGCTGCCTCAATGGAGGCATTGAGGGAAAGAAGATTCGTTTGCTCTGCAATATCATTAATAACACCGATAATCTTTCCGATGGAAAGAGACTCTTCCGCAAGTGCATCCATATCCACGGTAATCCGTTTTGTAATGGAGGCGGTCTCTTCTCCCTTCGTTTCCAGAACACCGATCGCTTCCATACCGTTTTCTACCGCCGTCTTGGCTCCCTTAGCAAGCTCATCAATCGCTACGGCATCTGCCTTAACCTCATTGATCCGGTCCGCAAGCTCCTCACTCTGAAGCAGGCAACGTTCGGAATCCTCCGCCTGCTGTACAATACCGTTTCGAATCTCCATAATGGAGGTAGTAATATTCTGTGTGGCCGTCAACAGCTTCGTAGAGGTATCTTCTACGCCTGCTGCGGAACTTCCTACCTGCTCCGCCGCCACGGAGGTCTGTTCTACCATGCCCTTCATATTGGTAACGGTCTTATTTGCACATGCAACCAATGCACCGAACTCATCTCTGCGCTTGGTCCTCATCTTCGCCGTCAGATCCCCTCGTGCCACCTTATCAAGACCAGCCATGGTACGCTTCATTGCCTTTGCATAAGAAGTAGCTACCCAAATACCCAATAATACGGAGCATGCAGCGGAAAATACCACAACCACAACCGCAAGAATCTTGATGGAATTGGCACTGGCAATAATCTCGCTCCGCGGAATCGCTCCGCAAAGAAATGCACCGCTGTCACCGATCGGAGCGCAAATAATCAAATACCGGTCTCCGTCAATCTTTGCATAACCGCTGGCCATGTTATACTCACCGGCGGCTGCCTCATATACCTTTTTATCTACAAAATACGACTTTTCGGAAAGCCCCTCCGAAGTTACACTAAGCTCCGTACCATCCGGAGAAACAATACCGAATATACTTCCCTCCGCAAGCTCGATTCCCATCAAGGTATCCACAAGCATCGAAGTCTGAATATCGGCAGATACATAACCGATTTCTTTTCCCATGGCGTTTACCATCTTTGTGGTAACCGCCATAAAATAATTATCCTTGGAAAGTCCCATCTGACTGTCTACAAACTCATGTCGTGCAGTCCAGTAATACTGCTTTCCGGAGGCCAGAAACGCTGTTCCGTCCGCGCTGGCTGCAAATGCCGCTGCCCGGTCCTCGCCCTCTAACTTACCGTCGGATGCGTAGGACTGTCCGTACCCGGAAATTACAGCAATGTTTCCGATGATGGACTCGTTCTCACCACCCAGAGTTCCAACCAATGCCTTAATCGCACTGATGGCGTCACTTTCTGCCTTAGACCCGGATTTTAAATTTCCGGCGTAATAGAGGGAAATATCACTGCTGGAATTAATCTGGTCCATTTTAGATTCAACCGTATCGAAAACCAATGCCAAATGCTCGGCTTTGGCATCAATGGTGGAACCTGCCGCCTCCTCGTAGTTGGACTGCAATGCTTTGGAAGCACTGGAAGAACATACAACACCGAGAACAATAATGAAAACAAGCGGGACACAGAACATGGTAATGAGCTGTGTACGGATACTCTTCATCTTCTTTCCCTTACCGCCGCTTCCGAACTCCGGTAATTTTGCTATCAGATTCTTAATAAAGGCGATACACTTCTCTCCATACTCCCGGAACTTTATTTTCTTCACTTTCGCAAGAAGATTTGTCATCACATTGGTCTTCGGAGCATCAGACTCCGCATTCTCCGCCAAAGCCTCTTCCTTGACCTTCTCCGGAGCTTTTTCTTTCTTTGCCTTCGTTGCTTTTACCTCCGGCTCTTTTTTCTCCTCCGGTTCTGTCGTCTCCGGAGCCTTCTCCTTCTTTACTCTCGGCTTTCTTACCTTCGGCTCTTTTATCTCCTCCGGCTCCGTTGTCTGGGGTTCCGCTGTCTTCGGTTCCTTCTCTTTCTTTTCTTTCGGTTCCTTCTCTTTGTTTACCT
>JAZUBD010000296.1:0-5925 GCA_045638305.1 Lachnospiraceae bacterium | reverse complement strand
GTTGTACTTGTCCGCATCCCGTTCAATGGAGGTATAGCGAATCCAGTCCATGCCGTTTCCTGCGCCGCCGTGTAACAAATACAGGGTTGCCGCCGGAGCCTTGCCCTCATGGGTGCATGCCGGCAGAATGAAATAAATATTGGTATGATATCCCAAAGTCTGGGACAAATAATCAAAATGAAGCATTCCCATGACTTAATCCTCCTTTAACATATGGTCTAACATGACCGGCAACCACTTGTCCCAAAACGCCCAGTCATGACCGCCCGGACCTTCTTCAAACAAAATCGGCAGGCCGGCTTCTTTCCCATCCACCGCAAACTTCTTTGCCCCCGGATAGAAACCGTCCTCGGTACCGCAGCAGGCATAGAGCCGCGGCAAGGACACGCCCTCTACCAAATGCTTCTTATAAAGGAACTTAAAATCATTGTAACTGCCTCTGTACTCCTCAAGCGTACCGAAGGAATTGATGATACGGTCCGGCATTCTGTCGTAGAAGCCCAGCTCCTCCAAATCCCCCGCGCCGGACATACCCGTTGCCGCCGCAAAATACTCCGGACAATTTAACGCCCACTTAAAAGCACCGTGGGAGCCCATGGAATTGCCCAATACATACCGGTCCTCTCTCTTATTCGATACCGGGAACAGATTCTCCACCACCTTCGGAAGTTCTTCCGTAAGATAAGTAAAATACTTCTTGCCCCGTACCATGTTGCTGTAAAAGCTGTTCCGCACCTCCGGGAAAATCACAATCAAATCCCGCTCGTTTGCGTACTCCTCGATGCGGGTTCTGCGAAGATACAAAGAACTGTCGTCGGAACCGCCGTGACAAATGTACAGCACCTTGTGCTTCGGATAATTTCCGTAAAACTCCTTTGCACTCATCCGATGCCGCCACGGCTCAAAGGACGGCACAATGGCCATAATGTTGGTCTGCTCACGCAGAGCCTCGGAATAAAATGTGTACCTGATAACGCCCATAAAACTTCTCCTTTTCCATTTCTCTTTTCGTAACCCTCTGTTTTATATTTTAGCAGTCTTTTCTAACATTCTCAACCATAAAATGGAGTAACTCCTCCCCCGACTCCCGTTCAAAAGGAAATACCCGGTGAAAGTACTTGTAATAAATCAACATGGACCAATAAACCTCATAGCCACCCTTGTCAAACTCTTCTGCCATCGGAAAGTATGACAGACAACCATTGGTATACCCGTTTATGTAAAAGGACCCATTTCCGGTTCGTTCCACACCATCCAGCGCAAACTCAGTCATCAGCTCATATGGTACTCCGCACAGGCACCAGTCTCCGATAGAAAAGTACTGTACCTCTGCACATTCCTCTTGTCTGCAAACTCCCGATTCGTGCAACCGTCTCACTTCCGCCAGCCATTCCGTACCGTCGATTCCGCAAAATCGATTTGCTTCCGATGCAATTTTTTCCGCCATCTTCATAGAAGGCACCTCGGCGAAAAGCATCATTTTTTTGGAATACATCCGAACGCTCGCATCTTTCAACAATGTTATTCGCGCTAGCCTCTCCGCAATTTTTATGCGCACTTCCTCCGCCATTTTATATAACGCATCCTCTGACCGGATAAAGGCCGGTCCCCTTGCATCAACCGGGGTATTCACTGAATCAAAATATTTCGGAGCGATATTTCCGGCTGCCCCTTGCAACACCATTACCGGACAACCGTACTGTTCTTGCAACACTTCCCGCACCGTTCCGAAATAATCCGGTGAAATCCGGTAATTATCCGCTTTTAATACATTTCCGTGGGCTGTCAAACGCACCAGAAGTAGGTGATTCTTCCCAGTTTTAGCCTCACGCGCCAGTAAAATTCCGGCCCGCTTGTCCACTTTCGTCCCTCCGGGTCTTCGATTCACACCGATCTCTACCTCGGCATTTTCGTAGCCTACGCAAACAGGCTTCAAATCAGCCACCGCTTGACCGACCGCTGCCGAAACCTTTTCACATATCAGTTCAAAGTACTGCTTCTCGCTATCGGCATTCAGTGCCGCATGGGTATGAGAAAAACAGACCATGACCTTTTCCTTCGACACTCCAAGAACCCGACACGCCCGCTGCCGTAGCAAATCCGTCATGTTCTTCATAAACCCGATATTGTCCACAGTAATCAGACAACATCGTTCCTCTTCTTCCCACACCGATACCTGCGCAAGCAAGGAACTTTGGACGCCTTTTGATTCATTGTCCGAGCGGTAAAAGCCCACCAGTTCCAAAGGCTTGTCCGGTGTAATATCCGCTTGTGCATAACCTAATTTTAACAAAAAAATCCCTCCTATACAAACCTCTGGGCATAACCGCATCTTTTACACAACTCTTCAGATGCTACGCCACACCGAAATCCTTCCACCATATCCAAAGCCCGTTTGGAATTTAGAATAGCGTCAATGTCTTCCTCAAATATGTTCCCAAGATGAATAATACCGTCACTGTCAAGGCAACACGGAACCACCGTACCGTCCGAAAGAATGCCGAACTGGTCCTTAAGACCGTAGCAGGAAAACTTAGTTCCCTTGATTTCCGCATCGCTGTCGGGCCACTCAAAGCGTTCTCCCCATTCAAGATAAATCTTATCTCGTATCCTGATACCACGGGTATTCTCTACCCAATCACCGGATATCCTTTCTTTGAGAAGATGAAGTGCACTGTCGTTTTTGCCACCGTCAAACCCCTGATTCCAAAGGCGGAAAACTACAATAGTCCCCTGAGTCGCGGCATTTTTTGCAAACTCTGCAAGGTCACATACATATCGCTCAAAATCATCACCGACTCTATTTTCAAAGCTGTGCAAGGAAATATTGATTTTATGTACCCCTGCAGACAAAAGTTCCTCCCCTCGTCCATTCAGCAGCGTCCCGTTGGTGGTAATAATCGACTTATACCCACGCGCTCCCGCCATTTTGATAAACTCCGGAAGCAACGGATGGGTAAGCGGTTCTCCCATCAGATGATAATAAATATATTTGGTCTGATCTGTCAGCTTATCAAGAATAAGTGCAAACTCCTCCATAGTCATTCGCCGCGGTGTCCTTTTATGCCCATGGCAAAAGGAGCAATTCATATTGCAACTATTGGTAATTTCTACATAGACTTTGTTGTACATAGCCTGACACCTTTCTTAAAAATTTGCATCGCGAAACAGCGCTGTTTGCTTTACAGCTTGGTTATAACATTACAGTTAAGGGGAGAGTCAAGAGGGGAATGTTTCTTACAACAACTCCGTACCTCTATTCAAAATCTCCATATACGTAGAAAATGCATATTTCTTATTCCTCTTCTGATCCGGTGTTATATCAAGCAAAATATCCGATTTACAAAAATTCTCAACAATTTTAGCCGCGGTCGGATAACTTACTTTTAACAAATCCACTACATCATTAATCGTAATAATCGGATACATAAAAATTCTTTCAAGTAAAATATTGTACATAGCATTATAGCCACTTAAAACAATCTTACTCTCGCAAACTGACTTCAGTTGGATAATTTCTTTAGCTGTAGACGTAGCTTCATCCGCGGTTACAGCCACCCCTTTTAAGAAGAACTTAATCCAGCCTTCCCAATCACCCTTTTCTCTTACAGCCATCAATCTATCATAATATTCCAATCGATTCTTTTTAAAGTAATAACTCAAATAAAGTAGTGGTTGTGATAAAATCCCCTGATGGCACAGCCAAAATGTAATAAGCAAACGCCCCATTCTTCCGTTACCATCTAAAAAAGGGTGAATACTTTCAAATTGAGAATGTATCAATGCAATTTTAATCAATGCCGGTATATGATCCTCCGCATAGAAAAAATTCTCCAAATTCTCTAATGCCTTCTCCATATCCGGAACAATTGGCGGTACAAATCTCGCATTAGCCAATGTACACCCCGCAGGTCCAATCCAATTCTGTGTTTTCCGGAATTCTCCCGGGTTTCGATTGCTCCCTCGACCATTATTCAATAATTTTTCATGAATCTCTCTAATCAAGCGAAGGCATAACGGAAACTCCTTTAATCTGTCTAACCCATAATTCATAGCACTGACATAATTCACTACTTCTCCGACATCTTCACGCTTTTCATCTTTTGTGTTTATTTCCAACACATCCGTCAAGGATGCTTGTGTTCCCTCAATTTGTGAACTTAATACAGCCTCTTTCTTGACATACATCGCCACGAATAATTCCGGATTTGGCAAAATCTGTGTAATACCGTCTAATCTTCCCAGTTTTCTATCAGCCTCTGATAACAACGCTAACATCTCTCCATCAAACTCAACCGGAGGCTCCGGTGGCAAATCATGTGGTAAAAAAGATTTAAAACCTGATGGTTGCATAATAAAATCTCCTGCTCTATTACTCATAATTTCCCTCCTTTGTATATGTATATGTTTGTATATTAAAAATAATATCATATTCCTTTAATAATTTCAATCATGTTTTAAATTTCATATCAAAAATTAAATATAAGATCAATCAAGCAATCTTAATTCAAAAAATGTTTAATATAAACGCGCATCCTCTCTATAATAAAAAAAAGTGCTGATTCTTTTAATATAAAACAAATCAGCTTCCCTATCTTAAAAACCTTTTTAATTACTATATAGGACTTCGAGCAGCGGGCCATGCCTTCAAATAGCCAAAAATAAAAATGGAAGCTGTGAGCAAGCAAGCTTGCTCACAGCTTCTCATTTTATTTTCGACTGTTCTCAGTCCATTTATGCACTTTATTCAAACTCGGCAAGTTGCATCACCTTCTTAAACTATTTTGTTTAGGTTTTATTTGAAACAGGGCAGCATTTTATCTCATTTACATGTTTTATTTTGGCTTTGCGATTTTTTGTTGCCAAAGTGTTGCCAAGACATATAATTAGCAATGTCCCTAAAGGGAATAACCGCATGATTTTGTAACGTAGTCTTAAACTGTATATCTGTCTTAACCACATTCCTAACCACAGTGGTTAGGATATATTCTTTTACGAATAATATTTTTGATTTTTACTTGATGCCTTCTCCGGTAATGTCATCTTCAAGATTCCCTGTTCCAGCATTGGTGATAAATATTTTCTTCTAAAACTCGTCCTACTTTCAAATCCAAAATAATCCATTATTTCTTGAACAGACTTTGGGTCTTTACAAAAGCCGATTATCATCTTAGCCATATCCTGACCTTTTTGGTTAGGATGGTGGTCAGGATGTTGACCATCATTTCTCAACAATTTGACACCTTTTCAAACACCAGTAGTTGCGGAACGGCATCCCTGCTTCCGTCTTCATATCGGCGAGGGATTTCCAGAAACATAATGGTATGCCCGTTCATTGTTTCAATGAAGTACGGCATTGCCACTAGATGGGGTTCCGGATTGGTTGCTTCCAGATATAAGGCCCCCTTCGTCCATCCCTTAAGAAACCAGTAAGGTTCACCGTCTTTCGGAAAATACAGTTCGTGCCAAATAGAATTTTCTGCCTCAGGACATTTCGGATATCCGTAAACAAACTGTTCTTTGCTTAAAACAATGTCCCTGATTTCCCACTTACCAACGGCAGATTCATCGTTCTCAAATACCTGTCTTTCTACCGTCGGGTCCATGCATTTCACCTTTTTGCATACAGGGATTTTCAGCTCTACCGTTCCATCCTCATAATAGATCTCATAGGATGCCCCGATGATTTGGTAATCGATTTCGTGGATTTGGGACAGCATGGATTGATAGCCATCGTCAAGCTGCTCCCGTTGGCAAACCAGGGTTGCCAGCTCCCCTGAAAAGGAAAGCGTCCTCTCCTCATATCCCAAAGACTTTGCAATCCCTCCTGTAATCTCCACGCAAGAGGCAAGGTCGAGGTTGCTCTCACGATATTCCATCTCATAGTTCACAATCACAGTACGTGCACCAATCAATTGCTTTGGC
>JAZUBD010000295.1:0-3365 GCA_045638305.1 Lachnospiraceae bacterium | reverse complement strand
ACGCTTACTCACAGAAAGCCGATATACCCCATCTTCATCCTCTAAGCGTAGCTGTTCTCTTACCGTATTGGTACGTTCCACTAATTCTGCATGCAACGCATATAATTCTTCTACAGAAGAATCCCGTACCTTCAGTCCGAGGTATTCAGCAACCGGCTTACGGTAATAGTTTATGCTGCAACCAAGCACTAACATAAAATATACCAGAGCACCGATGCATAACAGGGATATCAGATCTTTTCCAATCAAAAACAACCTGTCATCCCGTCTTTTCACATAGATAACAATCCGCCATATCACAAGCGCAGGTACCCCGACAATTCCAAGTACAATTCCCATCTCTGCCAGTGAAAAAGGAACCAGACCCGTCACGAAGGAAAACACTTGCGAATACACATGGAATATCCCTTTAGCGTACACCTCTTCCGTAAATCTTTGACTGTGCTTTGCAACCTCCATGAGCAGCATCGCCGTTGGCAATAAGAGTACAATCCATAATCGCTTCAATTCTATCCATCTCTTTACGATCTTCCGCATCTTCACCGTTCCCATTGTCTTTGATTTTCTCTAAGGTTCCTTTTCGAATTACAATCTTTTTTTCTCTCAACTCATTGAATATACAAGTAACAAACACCAGATCTGCGTTCTCAGTCACACTCTTAACTTTGTAGAGTTTACTGTCAGCATCCAGGAACCAGTTCCCTTTCTCTCCGGTCCAAAGTACTCGTCCGCCCTTTAACCAGCCAAACCATGCAATAGCCATCAACAGCGCCATTACTGAAATGTAAAAAATACCGTGTACAAACTCTACCGAACGGACAAATGCAATCGCCGCAACATAATAAAGTACCAGCATAGCCGCCTGTGCCCATATGCGGTAATCAAATACACGTTTTTTATATGTAGAAAACCTGAATCGGAGGAAAACTTGAATGCCAAAGCGTGTCTCCGTCATCCCCAAAGCAACCATTGCTACAATTCCGTATAATAAATCAATCGTTGGTGTCTGACTGGTAAACATCTGCTCCCAATACCCGCAAAAACAATAAAATAATACATTACACCCGCATACTGCAAGGAAAATAACCAAACGTCCCAAACGATTCATATAATTACCTCCAACGAAAGACTCCTATTATATATTTTCACACAGTAATTCTACTTTGTAAAGAAAAATTCATGAAAAAAAGCCCGACATTTAACTGTCGGGCTTTCAATATCGGAGTGACAAGATTTGAACTTGCGGCCTCTTCCTCCCTAAGGAAGCGCTCTAGCCAAACTGAGCCACACCCCGATTCTCACAATACAAAATATATCTATTCTGCATCAGAGCCGTTGTTTAATATAGCACGAAAACACGGGAGTGTCAACCACAAATTGTGCCTCTTCCCACTCTGCCGACCGTCCATCCTTTCCCTCAAAAAAATTGTTGCATTTTTTCAAACATTTTGCAAAAAAAGACTTGCCAAATAAAAACCTTTATGGTATTATACCAACTGTGCCGTGAACAAGCACTCATGAGCACTCGAAGAACAAGAGTAATCTTGTTCATATATAAGCTGCTGTAGCTCAGTCGGTAGAGCGCATCCTTGGTAAGGATGAGGTCACCGGTTCAAATCCGGTCAGCAGCTCTTTTTTATTGCTAAAAATATTTATTCTGCTCTGTGAGCAGTTTTTTTCTCTCCGTTTTTTCCTTTTTATTACATTTAATTATCTTTTTTAACATTTTACACATATTAATGTAATTAATAATTCGTTTCATCATAAATCTTTTGTGTTTGAGGTTCACATATGAAAGAAACACACAATTTTCTTATTCCTGACTATCTCTCTTCGTTCACCTGTAAAATCGGTTCCTGCCGCAGACCCTGTTGTGTCGGTTGGCCGGTCCGTATTTCCCTTGAAGATTATTTCAAGCTCACCTCCAGAGAATGCAACGAAGAACTACGCCACAGACTTGATACCGGCATCAAAGTTTCTTTGCACCCGACTCCGGAAGAATATGCAGAAATAACCCCCCGTTATGACGGCGACTGTTCTATGCGCCTTTCGGACGGACGCTGTATCCTGCACGCAGAACTTGGTGAAGAAGCACTTGCACATGTCTGCAGGCTCTATCCACGCGGCATCCGCTTAGAACCCGATTATGAATGTTCCCTGACCAACAGTTGCGAAGGTGTTCTGGAACTCCTCTTTGAAAAGAATGAACCGATTGCCTTCTATCATCAGGAACTTTCTTTCAGTACACTTCCTACACACAAGCGACATCATGCCTTCCCCCTTATGGGAAAAGAAATCGATATACGTCTCTGGCTGATTTCACATATACAGAACCGTACTCTGCCGCTTCCTGAGCGTCTGATGTCTCTCGGACTTTCTCTGCAGAAGCTTGAACAAATATTAGCCTTACAAGATGCAAACACATTGGAAGCACTTCTGCAATCCCCCTTCCCGACCGATTCCCTGACGTTAGATGCCGGTCCTGAACACCTTGCCTTCGGACTTCGTACCATGGCAGCACTCTCAAAACAGTTGGATGAGCGAAGTGACAGTCTCCGAGCTTACGGAGAAATGGCACAGACATATTTCAGCACTTATTTCAACCCGGATTCCGTTTCTCCTTCTACCTGTAGCTTTGAACACTATACTGCTGCAAAGGAACATTTTGAAACAACCTTCCCCAGATGGGAACTCTGGTTTGAACATATGCTTGTGAACCACATGTTCTTCGAACAGTTCCCTTTTCAGGACCGTCCGGAAAATCCTTGGGATGAGTTCGTTGCCATAAGCACACTCTACGCCCTATTGCGTTTTTTAAGTCTCGGCTGTATGGCAGAGACGAACTCAGTCACTGCCTTCATCGATATGGCATCAGCAACCTTCCGCCTTGTAGAACACACCTCCTTCGACCACTATGTTGCGCGTATCATGCAAACCTTAGACTGTACCACGCCGCAATCCATCTTCGATCTTATATCACTATAAACATACTATCGGAATACAAAAAACGGGCTGTTGCAAATGCAACAACCCGTTTTATATTGGTTTTCTTCGGTTTGATTATTTGGAGAGATCCTGTACGTAGATGGTACGTACGCCGTCAGCAGAAGCTGCAGCCTTCGGAGCTGCCGGAGCTGCTTCCTCAACCTTCTTTCCACGAGTGGAGAAGAACTTCGGAGCAACCTGCGGGAACAATGCAAAGCTGAGAACATCCTCTTCACACTTTGCAACATCCTTGGTCTCTTCACGATACTTGTCAAGTTCCGGAGCAAGAAGATCTGCAGGTCTGCAGGTGATAACTTCCTCATCACCGATTGCTTTCTTACGAACTTCTTCATTTACTTCACCCGGAAGCTGACCGTACT
>JAZUBD010000294.1:0-2729 GCA_045638305.1 Lachnospiraceae bacterium | reverse complement strand
ATTGGGGACGAAGCGGTATTGTCTGTTACAGGAGCACCGGAAGGCCCTGTGGCGGTAGGAATCCGTCCGGAGGGATTCATTCTGGATGAAAAGGGACCGCTTTCCTGTAAGCTTACGGAGATTGAAGTGATGGGCCGTGATGTGACGGTGGTATCCACCCACGAGGAGTCCGAGAATGTGGAGATTCGCTCCATTATCAGTGCGGAAAATAAGGTGGATTTGGCGGCGGAAAAAGTACGTTTTTCTTTGAAGCCGAACAAGGTGTTACTGTTTGATGTAACCACCGATGCACGAATCTATTTTACCGCGAACTAATACAGGAGACGCTTATGGAGAATAATAATAAAAAGGGTTGGTTGTATCTGATACCGGCGATTCTCTTTCTGGGTGTGTTTATGGTATACCCGTTAATCGATGTGCTGATATACTCCGTGGAGGAGGGCTTCAATTTCGCATCGGGAGAATCCTTCGGCGTAGGATTATACAACTATTCCTATGTATTACACGATACATATTTTTTACAGGCCGTAAAGAATACCTTTATTCTGGTATTGATTACGGTGCCGGTGTCTACGGGACTGGCACTTCTTATATCAGCGGGACTGGCCTCGATAACGAAGTTAAAGGAATTGTTCCAGACGGTTTACTTTTTACCGTATGTGACCAATACCTTAGCGGTTGGTTTGGTTTTTATGATTTTGTTTAAAAAGACGCCGTATTCCGACGGAATGATTAATGTGCTGATTCAGGCCTTCGGCGGTAGTCCGGTGGATTTTCTGGACGGTACCTATGCGGCAAAGATGTTTGTACTTTGTGCTTATACCGTATGGGTGGTATTACCGTTTAAGGTGCTGATTCTGACCAGTGCACTGGCCTCTGTGAAGCAGGATTACTACAACGCGGCAAAGGTGGACGGGACGTCAAAGGCACGGATCTTTTTCCGGATAACCCTGCCGATGATTTCGCCGACGGTGTTTTATCTGGTGATTACCGGGTTTATCGGGGCATTTAAAGCCTACAGCGATGCGGTGGCTCTGTTCGGTACGGACCTGAATGCAGCAGGTATGAATACTATGGTAGGCTACGTTTACGATATGCTGTACGGCGACTCCGGCGGATACCCGTCTTTTGCCTCTGCGGCGGCTATTGTACTGTTTTCGATTATACTGACTATTACGTGCATTAACCTGCTTGTCAGCAAAAAGCACGTTCACTATTAAGAGGGATGCCTATGGAAAAGAAGCCTACATATAAATTAATCGAACAAAGGGCGAAGGTACGGAATGTCCTTGGGAAAACGGTAATCTATACGCTTTTGGCGGTATGGGCTGTCATTGTGCTGTTTCCGTTTTACTGGATGGTGCTGACCTCGGTAAAAAGTTACGGCGCGTACAATTCCGAGTTTATCCCGAAGTTCTTTACCCTGTCGCCGACGATGCAGAACTATATCGATGCCTTTACCGAGGTGCCGCTGGCAAAGTATTTTTTCAACACGGTTGTATTTACGGTTGCAACCACGGCATTGATGCTTTTGGTTATTGTGTTTGCGGCCTTTGCCTTTGCCAGACTGCAGTTTCGGGGGAAAGACCTGGTATTTACACTGTTTCTGGCACTGATGATGGTGCCGAATGAGTTGGTGGTCATTACGAATTTTGTTACGATTACCAATATGGATTTGCGGAATACCTTTTTGGGACTGATTTTGCCGTCGGTAACGTCGGTATTCTACATTTATCTGTTAAAGGAAAACTTTGCCCAGGTACCGGACGAGCTGTACTATGCGGCAAAGGTGGATGCCACCTCGGATTTAAAATACCTGTTTAAGGTGTTACTTCCGATTTGTAAGCCGACGGTGGTAACCATTGTGATTTTAAAGGTCATCGAGTGCTGGAACTCCTATGTTTGGCCGAGGTTGATTACGGATGATAAAAACTATTTCCTTGTATCGAACGGGATTCAGGAAATCAGGCAAAACGGTTTCCGACGAGAGAATATTCCGGCTATGATGGCGGCGGTGGTGGTGATTTCCCTTCCGCTCATTATCCTGTTTCTGGTATTCCGGAAGAAAATCATGGCAGGTGTGTCCAGAGGAGGTACCAAGGGATGAGAAGACGGAAAAAACGTTATTTATGCGGTTTCCTTGTGAGCTTGCTTTGCCTGACGGTACTGGGAGGATGTCACGGCTCCATGGGACAAAACGAGTTTGCGGTGCCGGAGAGCTTTGATGAGACGGTGCAGCATGAACTTACCTTTTGGGCAAAAAACGATACCAACAAAACCCAGACGGAGATTTACGAGAAGGCTATCCGGGAGTTTGAGGCTTTGTATCCGAATGTAAAAGTGAATTTGCGTCTGTACACGGATTACGGGCGGATTTATAACGATGTGATTACCAATATTTCCACGGGAACGACGCCGAATGTATGTATTACCTACCCGGACCATATTGCTACTTATTTGACGGGAGATAACTGTGTGGTACCGTTAGACAGTCTGATGGAGGATGAACGGTTCGGCCTGGCGGGCAGTGAGGTGAAGTTTGATTCTCCGGCGAAGGAGGAGATGATTCCGCAATTTCTTACCGAATGTGCCTTTGATAACAATTATTACGCGGTACCGTTTATGCGCTCTACGGAGGCCTGCTATATTAATAAGACTTACGTGGAAAAGCTGGGCAAGTCGGAGGCCAAGCGGTCTTAGGAAGACAAGCAACTATTGCAACTCCTTGG
>JAZUBD010000293.1:0-2673 GCA_045638305.1 Lachnospiraceae bacterium | reverse complement strand
ATCAATCAATAAGTATTCGTTCTCCGTAACCTTCTTCTTTACCCCTCTTAAGCCCTCGGCACCAAACAAATCGGACTTGTATCCCTCCATGGGTATAAAACGCAAATTATCATTCAACCAAAGCGTAGATCGGACCTTTCCGCTATACAGCATTCGAAAATATTCCGGTTCTCCCAGTACATAACGATATGCCTTTTGCGCAGTTCGCTCCTCATAACCGCTACCGCCGTATAACCGTTTGGCCAAACCGAAATTGCAAATATGATTCGATGTCACCACAATTTCTTCCTCAAACAATTCGACCCAAAGTATACCGATTAAAGCGACACCGGATGTCACTCCGCTTTGGTGCCTGACATTGCTCCAAAATGCAATATTCATACTTCACCCTTACCTATGTGTTATTAACAGGAAATCATTAGGATATTTCTACGGAAAACAGATACTTTTATCAGACAAGAAAATCATACTACGTTTTCTACCCTTTGTACATATCGGAAAATCCCACAGATTTTTTTCGGATTTTTGGTACTTTTCAACAAAGATTTTTCCCACCAAAAACGCCCTCAAACCCTTGAAAACAAAGGGGTTGTCATACTTTGACCCGCTGTGACATATATTTTTTCGATGATACTTTCGGGAGTTTTTTATGAAGCTTCATACCCTTTCTGTTCCGGACGCCCTGGACGCCCTGCAGAGCAAGGAGGAAGGCTTGTCAGAGAAAGAAGTCAAGCTGCGCCATGCCCGCTACGGTGCCAACGAACTGTCCGGTCAAAAGCCTCGCAGTCTGCTGTCCCGCTTTGCGGAGCAGTTCAACGATTTCATGATTCTGATTCTGCTGGGAGCCGCCCTCATCTCCTTTCTGACCTCTCTCTGGGAGGGGAAGGCGGACTTTGCGGAGCCTCTCATTATCCTCTTTATCGTGGTAATGAATGCGGTTCTCGGCGTGATTCAGGAGGCCAAAGCAGAGCATTCCCTGGCTATGCTCCAAAAGCTTTCCTCCCCGGAGGCACAGGTGGTCCGGGAGGGTAAGCGTACCCTGGTGCCTTCCCGTGAGCTGGTGCCGGGCGACATTATCCTGCTGTCGGCGGGCTCCATGGTCCCGGCCGATGCCAGACTTCTGCACACCGACGGTCTGAAGGTGGACGAATCCGCCCTTACCGGGGAATCGGAGCCGGTGAAGAAAAACGCCTCCTGTACCCTGAAGGAAGACACTCCCATCGGTGATTTAATCAATATGGTAAGTGCCGGGTCTGTGGTACTGTCGGGGCATGCCACCGCATTAGTATCTCAGACCGGCATGCAGACCCAGGTGGGCAAAATCGCGGATTTGATTCAACAGGACACCGCACCGGAGACTCCGTTAAAAAAGCACCTGGCCCATACGGGGAAGGTGCTTGGCATCACGGTTCTTGCCATCTGCTTTCTTGTTTTTATCTTAGGTACCCTACAGGGTCGTCCCATGTTCACTATGTTTATGACCGCCGTCAGCCTCGGTGTTGCGGCCATTCCGGAGGGGCTGCCTGCCATTGTGACCATCGTGTTATCTTTGGGTGTACAGCGGATGGCAAAGAAAAAGGCCATTATCCGGCACCTGCCGGCGGTGGAGACACTGGGCAGTGCCACCTTTATCTGCTCCGACAAAACCGGTACCCTTACACAGAACAAAATGACCGTGACGGAACTGTCCGACGGTCGAAATCCCCTTACCGAAACTTCACCGGAAGCGGCACCGTTACTTTTGTGCGCATCGCTTTGCAACAATGCTTATTTCGAAACTGACGGTACCGGGAACGGAGAGCCGACGGAGCTGGCCTTATTAAATGCCGCCAAGGGAGCCGGTCTTTGTTCTCCCATGCCGGATACCCGTTATAAACGTCTGGCGGAATATCCCTTTGATTCCTCCAGAAAGCGCATGTCTACCGTTCATTTGCTTTCCGGCAAACCTGCCGCCACACTTCCGCGGATGCCCCAGGACACCTATGCATTCCTTGTATGTAAAGGCGCTCCGGAGGTGGTGCTCTCCCGCTGTACCGCCCTCTACGACAACGGTTCCATGACACCGTTTACCGCACCGTTGCGGCAGTCCCTGACCGATTACTGTAACCGGTGCGCCGAACGCGCCCTACGGGTTCTGGCCGTGGCCTATCGCCCGCTTACGGACTCCGCCTGCCGTAAAATCAGCAATACGGACGGCAATACCACGGATGCGGAGCAGGACCTCATTTTACTGGGCTTTCTCGGTCTCATGGACCCGCCTCGCCCGGAGGTCCGGGACTGTGTCCGGGTTTGCAAAGAAGCCGGCATTACCCCGGTGATGATTACCGGAGACCACGCCCTCACCGCCCGGGCCATTGCCGCTGATCTGGGTATCTGTACACCGAAGGACCGGGTGGTTACCGGAACACAGCTTTCCGCTATGAGCGAGACTGAATTAATCGACTGTGTCGGCACCTGCCGCGTCTTTGCCCGCGTGGCACCGGAACATAAAGTAGCAATTGTCCGGGCTCTGCAAGCCAGAGGTGAGGTAGTTGCCATGACCGGAGACGGGATTAATGACGCCCCGGCTCTTAAGGCTGCGGACATCGGTTGCGCCATGGGACGGTCCGGTACGGATGTGGCAAAGGAAGCAGCAGACATGGTATTGATGGATGATAATTTTGCCACCATTGT
>JAZUBD010000292.1:0-3291 GCA_045638305.1 Lachnospiraceae bacterium | reverse complement strand
AAGGTGGAGCCGGGCGAGAGTCCGCAGGATGCGCTGGTGCGGGAGATTCGCGAGGAGCTTTCTATGGAAATCGAAGTGGGCGAGTTGTTTGAGACGGTGGAGTACGATTATCCGACGTTTCATTTGTCCATGGATTGTTTCCTGTGTAAGATTAAGTCCGGGACGCCGGTGCTGTTGGAGCATGCGGCGGCGAAGTGGCTTGCGCCGGAGGAGCTGGATTCAGTGGCATGGTTGCCGGCGGATTTGGGGCTCATTGAACAGTTGAAAGGCAAATTTTATGAGGTACAATAAAACAATCCGGTGAGGAAAGATGTTTAGCGGTATATTACAAAGGGGTGAGTATTATGTATCCGAATATTGATATGGAAAAGACCGGGGAACGGTTGGAGACAATGATTCGTAGTGCCGGATATAGCGTGAGAGATATTCAGCAGTATTTATGTTTGTCTTGTCCACAGTCGATTTATCGATGGTTTAAGGGGAAGATCTTGCCTTCGGTGGAGCATCTGTATGCGCTGAGTGTATTGCTTGGTGTGCACATGGAGGATTTGTTGGTAGTGAAGAAAAGAACGGTATGGTATTGTGTTTGGAGCACGACGGAAGACAATTCGATGGATCGATTGCTTGCTTATGCTAAGGCATTGAAGATTGTTGCATGAGGGATTGGACTATCTGGCCAATGACAAAGGAAAGAAAAGTATGATAACCTTCTGTTAGAATTGTGAAAACAGTGATGACAGGAGGTTTTTTTATGGGCGATATCAGTATTATTGCAAGACGGTTGAGTGATGGACATGTGCAGTACGGATGGAGCGGAAACGGAGGATATTTTAGAAATGTGGGACGTAAGCTATTGGATTGGTACAACGCCCCGGAGATGGTGGAGTATTTGTTTGAACTCGGTCAGGTTAGTTGGTTAGGTGCACCACACAGTGAGGATGGCGGTTATAATGTGATGATTACTACACAATGTACAGGCAGACCTCACCATCTGGGAAATACGGAAAGAAAGATTTTCAGCCAGATTGCATTCGTTGACCATGGCTATTTTTATGATTTGGACCAGCATTGGTATTTTGTGGAGCCGGGACCTTTTCGGATAAAGTATCCGTTAGAGTTGTTGGCTAATGTCGTTGATTCCGGTGGGAATGAGTTTCAATTCATATACGATACGGGACGGCAGTTGCTGGAGTTCATCCATAGAGAGTATATAAAGAAGGACGTAGCCTTTCAGAAGCTTTTGAAGGATGAGAGACTACAAGCAGATGAGGTTTTAAAAACGTTATTAGCGGATAGATATCCGGTACATAAGTTCTTTGAACACTACAAGTCACTGTTTCGTTACTTTAATGATTGGGTGGTGGTAACGACGGACGAAAATTGTACGGAGATAAGCGGATTTCAAGTTTGCAAAGCAGGGAAAGCACATGTGGAGACAATAGAACGATAGGATTCGTAGAGCTAGTAAATGTTTTGATGGAGGAATGATTATGGAGGTTTATGAAGATATCGAGAAGGGCCTTTTAGAAGCCATTGAAATGGAAAAGGGTAATATTCCGTTAGAAAAAAGAGAGAATATGCCGGCGCCAACGTATATTGTTGCGGAGAAAGAGCAGCGATTAATTGATGAGATGGTGGAGTTAAAAATTCAAAAAAGCATTTAGTGAATGCCCCTTGATAGAGCCTTTTTCAATAAAGATCTGCAAGGGGTATTAGTATTTATTAAGGTTGCCATTCTCGCCATAATGTTTTATACTGTTATAAAAATTGGCATAACACTTGAAAGGCAAATTTTATGAAGTACAATAAAACAATCCGCGCCGTCTTTCATTCCCGTCCTAACCGTTTCATCGCGAAGGTTTTCGTGGACGGTGTTTTGGAGACGGTGCATGTGAAGAATACCGGGCGGTGCAAGGAGCTTTTGGTGCCGGGGGCGACGGTGATTTTGGAGGTGTCGGACAATCCGGCGCGGAAGACGAAGTACGATTTGATTGCGGTGTACAAGGAGGGCCTGGGGCTGGTGAATATGGACAGCCAGGCGCCCAATAAGGTGGTGGGAGAATGGCTGCGGGAGAGCGGGCATTTTCCGGAACTTTCTTTGGTGCGGCCGGAGTATACTTACGGGGCGTCCCGTGTGGATTTTTATTTTGAATATGCCGGGAAGCGGGCGCTCATGGAAGTGAAGGGCTGTACCCTGGAACGGGAGGGTATCGGGTATTTTCCGGATGCGCCCACGGAACGGGGCGTGAAGCATTTAAACGAGCTGGCGGCTGCGGTGGATGCCGGGTACGAGGCGTATCTTGCGTTTGTGATTCAGATGCCGGGGGTGGAAGTGGTGCTTCCTAATGTAGAGACCCACAAGGAGTTCGGTGAGGCTCTTGATCGGGCAGTAGCAGCCGGTGTGAAGGTGCTGTATTTGCAGTGCGAGATGGAGGAGGATTGGATGAGGATTGTAGGGTGTAAAGAAACATAAGAAAACCGAATATTTATATCAAAATGTCATGGGGCTATTTCCAAAAGGGCAAGTTTCTGTTATAATTATATGAACAGAAAATTTGCGCGAAAGAGAGGAAACAGTACCATGACATTTGATAATTTTAAGTGGCTGAATGAGAGCGAAGCGGAGTATAAGGACGGCGTGCTGAAGGTGTATGCACCGGGACATACCGACTATTTTAACAGCCCGGTGAAGGAGAACGGCGCGTTCCCGGAGCTGGTGGCAAATGCACCGCTTTATTATACCGAGGTGACCGGTGATTTCGTGTTCAAAGCGAAGGGAGAGCTGGAGTTTGTGAGCACCTATGATGCGGCGGCGCTCCTTGTATATGAGAATGAAAATGTTTGGGCGAAGCTGGCACTGGAGAATTCCGATATGCCGTGCAGGAAGCCGGCGGTGGTGTCCGTGGTGACGAACCGTATTTCCGATGATTGCAACGGTCCGGTGCGGGATGCCAATAATGTTTGGTTCCAGATTTCCCGTGTGGACGATTGCTTCGCGTTCCATTATTCTACCGACGGCGTGGAGTACAATATGGTGCGTGTGTTCACTCTGCCGGTGGGCAAGACCGTGAAGGTAGGCTTTGAGGCACAGTCTCCGATGGGCGAGGGCGGCTATCGTTATTACAGCGAGATTTCGTTGGAGAATAGAAGGGTAAAAAATATCCGGGAAGGAAAGTGAGCATGCGAGCAATCTGCGGGAATTGATTCCCAAGCAGATGCGCAGTCATGCGTGCGCCCACGCGACTGAGCGTTCGAAGAACGCGAAGGCCGCGGGGGGCACGAAGTGCTTTC
>JAZUBD010000291.1:0-3834 GCA_045638305.1 Lachnospiraceae bacterium | reverse complement strand
CCAAGCATATAGGCATAGCACCGGGCCTGGGCCAGATGTACCTGCTCTGCCTGGGTAAAACTCTTCACATCCCGGTAGGTACATTTGATTTCGTCTATCACAAAGCTGTCATCCGCATTCCGGATAACGCCGTCGGCACGTCCCTCTACCACGAGAAGGAAGCTCTCCTCGCCGTCCGTCAGCGGCAGTTCGATGGAAAGGGGAACTTCGGCGGTATAATTGCTTCCCATGCTTTTTTGAATCTTACGGTGCAACCGGCTGCCCGCCTGCATGGCATCCGCATCCATACGGCCGCTTCCGCTTTCCAAGTCTCCGGATCGCATAATAAACTCCACCAGAGTACGGACAGAAACCTTGATTTTATCCTGTGGCAATGTGATCTTTTCTCGGTTCTTCTCCGTCACAGTTTCCTTCTTTTGTTCTGCGCCCGCTTGCTCGCTTTTCTTCCTTCCGGCCAACCGGTTCACCTCCGTTCCGTATCGTTTTCACATGCTTCTATGATAGCATATCCGGCCTTGTATTGCAAAAGATTTCGGCATCTGCACAAGTACACTTGTGCAATACCTCTATGCTCACTTTGCCTGCACGCAAAAAGGGCCGGCGCTTGATTGCGCCGCCCCTTTGATTTACTGTTTCCAGATTTGATTACTCTTCTACCGGAGCCTCAACCGTTTTCACCGTCTCCGCTACAGCGCCCTCTTCCTTCTCTTTTCCGAGAAAGTTCGGAAGCTCCATACCTACCTGCTTAAATACCTCGTTAAGCGGCGGTACTGCCTGCATCATACCGGAAAGGAAACCGGAGGTAGCGGTCTTGCCGTCACCGCTCTTGCCACCGTCCCAAACGGTAACCTTATCAATCTTGATATTCTTAATTGCGTCAACCTGAATCTGAAGGAGCTGCTCCATCTTATCCGCAAGGATAAGCTTTACTGCGTTGTCGGAATCTCCGCCGGCAGCTTCTACGAGCTTACGCATACCTTCTGCCTGCTTCTCCAAGAGTTCCTGGGTACCGCGAGCCTCTGCCGCCATCTTTGCGAAAATAGCGTCTGCCTCACCTTGTGCCTTACGTCTTGCAACTTCTGCCTCTGCATCTGCTTCAATCTGAGCCTGCTCTTTTGCAATCTGCGCCTTAACGATGACGTCGGCCTGCTGGGTTGCCATTTCGAGCTGTGCACGGGTCTGCTCTGCTTCCTGCTGTGCAATGTAAGCTTCCTGCTTTGCCTTTGCCGCCTGTACTGCCTCTGCTGCGGTTGCGATACGGAGCGCCTCTGCCTCCTTCTCACGACGATTTGCCTCGGACTGTGCTACTTCAATCTTTGCATCATTTTCACCCTGGATAGCGGATGCATCTGCGGCTGCCACCTGGATACGCTGATCCTTTCTTGCGAGAGCCTGACCGATTTCACCGTCTCTGTCCTTCTCTGCCACGTTCTTCTTTGCATCGTTGATTGCCTTTGCGGCTGCTTCCTTACCGAGAGCCTCGATGTAACCGGACTCATCGGTAATATCGGTTACGTTTACGTTGATGAGACGAAGACCGATCTTCTTAAGCTCGATCTCCACGTTCTTGGAAACTGCCAATAAGAACATATCACGGTCAGTATTGATTTCCTCGATTTCCATGGTTGCAATAACAAGACGTAACTGACCGAAGATAATATCCTTTGCCAGCTCCTGAATCTCGTTTAACTTAAGACCCAACAAACGCTCTGCCGCATTCTGCATGATGCCGTCCTCGGTAGAAATACCTACGGTGAATCGGGACGGAACGTCTACACGAATGTTCTGCTTGGAAAGTGCATTTCTTAAATCTACATTTAACGAAATCGGTGTTAAGTCTAAGTACTGATAAGACTGGATGACCGGTACTACGAAGGCCGCACCACCGTGAATACATTTCGCACTACGCGGCTGACCGTTCTTGTCGGTACCTACCTTACCATAGATAACCATAACCTTGTCGGACGGACACTTACGATATCTGGATAAGATACCGGCAAAGGCCGCAAACACAATCAGTACAATTACACTAATCATTACAATTGGTTCCATTTGTTAAATCCTCCTTTAACTTTAAATCATTCCCTAAAATAACTTCTTTTATCCCCATGAATACAGCATTCGCTGTTTACAGGTCTTTTTCCACAACTACCACATCGCCCCGAACGTCCACGATACGCACTCTGGCACCGCTTGGAATTGCATGTGGTCCTTCGGTAATCGCGTCTGCCTCCGTGAAACGAGAGGTGCTGCTCAAGGTTACCTTACCGCCGCTCTCTCCATTCGGCAGAATCGTCAGATACACCTGTGCGGTTTCTCCGACCATACTCTTTAACTTAAAGGTACCGTTCTCTGCCAGCTTTGCCATCCACTGTAAAAGCTTTGCCACAAAAAACATCATTACCGCACCACAGATAAATCCGATGGCAAGTGCAAGCACCTCGTTCATGTCAGCCTTTACACAAACAATGGACACCCAGGAAAAGGTTGCCAGAAACGCTACCGCACCCTGTACGGTAAAAAGCTTTAAGCTGCCGAAGTCACCGGATACCGCATCCCCGATATCTCCGTCCACCAGATCTCCCGCAGAAACATCTCCGTCAAGATCAAGTCCGGATGTATCACTCGGGTTAAAATCGGCACCGCTGGCACCGTCTCCGAATCCCATAATGACCAAAACCGTCTGCAAAATCAAAACCAGTGTAGCCGGGATTGCGATACAATATAGAATCTTCTGCAGAATACTAAGGGCTTCCCACCAAGCATTCATAAACTTCCCTCCTTTTCCCCTTGTGAAACCATGGGGTAAATTTTATTTACTTCATAATACCATGCCACTGCCTCCTTGTCAATGGTTTTTTAAGATATTTTTTCCTTTTATGACTTTTTTCCTGTTTTTAAATAAAGTACTTGCTTTTTCTAACTTTTATGTTATAATATGTGTAAATACTATTTACATGTAATTATTTTTTATTTACCATATAGTAGTTATCACTTACAAATTCATTACTTATAAGGAGGGTACCGCATGGATCCGAAGCTTTTAGGACAGCGCATCAAAGAGGCGCGTCTCGCAAAGAAAATGACACAGACCGAAGTCGTCGGTTCTTTTATCACACGCAACATGCTCAGTCAAATAGAAAGCGGCAACGCCGTTCCTTCCGTAAAGACTCTGACTTATCTGGCACAGGTACTGGAGCTTCCGCCGTCCGTATTACTTCCGGACACCGCAGAGGGTTCCGATGCCTCCTGCAGTCCGGATGCAACCGTTTCTTCCACCGTTCCGCAGGAGGCTGCCACACTTTATCGTGCCAAGGAAGCCTACCTTGCGGAGGACGACGAAAAAGCCTACGAGCTTCTTTCCTCTATAGAAGAAGCATCCCCTTTGTTTGATGAGACACAGGCCTTGCTGGCCAGAGTCGCCCTTCGTATGGCGAATGCACGTTGTAACGACGGAAATCACCTAGAGGCCTTGGATTTATCCAAGAACGCAGCTACCGCCGCAGGCAAGGGGATTTATGCTTCTCCGGAACTCAAATCCCAAGCTTTGCTCCTCCTTTCGGATGCCGCGGCAAAGCTGGCGCAGATGTAATTTACCTACTTCTCTTTCCACAGATTAAGACATAGTATAGAAAGGTGTCAACAAAAGCCCGCAGGTACTGCGTAGCCTTCTGTTGACACCTTTCCTTTTATCTTAACGGCGCTGTCGCATGATGAATGCGCAGCAGACACCGGACGTAGCAATTTCATGCGCTTTGGGAACTGTATCAAAAGGGTTAGGACATGTCTGTCAAATCCGAAGCTTTGCTTTTCCCGAAGGGTCGCGCTTTTAGC
>JAZUBD010000290.1:0-6456 GCA_045638305.1 Lachnospiraceae bacterium | reverse complement strand
TGCAGATCAGTGCGAACACTTCGTGTTCTGGCACTGAACTTAGCAGACACTTCGAACGCTATGCACACAGCCGAATGTATTTCTCTACATTTTCAAATACCACTCTTACACAACTCTTATTAATCTGCAACCGATTTTCAGCCATGATATACTTTTCTATCTTTCGTCTATGACGATATGTAAATTTCTTAAGGATTGCTACACGCTCCGCAAGAGGGAGCCGATTTAGCACAGAGAGATATACACGTTCATTCTGCGTTAAATCCGACAAATCAGCATGGTCAAAGTCTATCTGCTCCACATCTGATATTATTACTTCCGGCATATGCTTTTCAAATTCTTTCAAATCACACTCCGTAGTAATTTCCAAACGTGACAGCGGATAATTCAACTTCTGTTCCTTCGATTTGTTATACAGTTTTACTCTTCCGGCCGTATTTCTCCGGCCAAGGTACTCTGTAAAATCGTCAACGGCCTTTTGTTGGTACTCATACAGACGCCCATCTTTCACAAGGGAGCAATTCAGTCTTTCTACGGGAAAGTCTATTGCCAAATCTACACGGGCCACTTCAACTTTACAACACCATCCGACAATGTCAAGAAATTCATTTTTCCATTCCGGAAAGCACTTATTCGGATTAAACTCTATATAGCCTCTTAACCGTTCGTCAGTACTTCCGAATCCATTAAATCCCACCGCCATTGATACGGAACTTTCTCCGACAGTGACCGTTAACATCTGCCGATATTTAAACGGCCTATAATCTATCGGAAACACCTTAACATCTAGTCTTGTATCGTTCGAGAATCTTTGACTAAATTTTTCCGCACAATCTTTTCTCACCTCTATGTTATATCGAACCATATCGCATGAATAGATGTATGATGTTTTGCTATCTATGATTTCTTCATAGTATCGCATATCATACCCCCAATAATGCAAATTTGCATTAACTTTTGTCCTATTAGACAGCGACAAAAGTTATGCCACATTTTTTCAGAGTCTGCACATCTTTCACTTACGTAATTACTAACGCGCTCCGTAACCATTTTTTCGAGCAGAACACGCCCTAAAGGAACCGAAATCGGCCTTTTCAAAAGACGCTCGCGCAAAATGGAACTGCGCTGTTCCTTTGAAATAAAACAGCAAGTCACACTATATTTACTTAGTTTCCAATTTAAGGAAAGGGACGGGTTCGAATCCCGTCTTGCGCTCTCAGAAAAAGAAAGAATCGTATCGATGATACGGTTCTTTCTTTTTTTCGGAGCACATCCGTGCTCCGAAGGGTTCGAAGTCTCGCCTACCGGCTCGGTCGGCGCTAAACGGTCTCCACTGGAGACCAGCGCCCCGTCTTGCGCTCTGGGGTTCGAAGTTGTCTTCATAAGTGTGAGAAAATAAATGGATATAAATGCTTTTATATGTATAAATATATTTATATTATAATGTTTACAAAAAATTTTGCGGATGGTATAATAAGATAAATTAAGAAGATGTATCGATAGAGTGGGATTACAGGGAACACATAAGATGCATAGGGACGGGTAATTTTGCGAAAGAAAAGGTGAATTGAGTATGGAGAAGTTTCGATATAACCGAGAGGACGAGAGAGTAAAGAGATTGAATCGTTTCTTTTTGTTGGCATCCGGCATTGTCTATGCAGTGTTGATTTTTTATCATGTGATGTTATTGGATGAGAATGCAATCATGAAGAGTACGATTTGGAATGTACCGTTGATGGTTGTTTTGACCGTTGTGAACGTTGTGATTTTTTCAAGAAATAAGGAGTCATCTTTATTAAAAAATATTTTGACCGCCGAGATGGGAGTGCAGTTTATGTTTTATCTGTTAACAACAGATGCGACTTTTCTCGGATTGATATTAATCGGAACATTGGCTGTGCTGATTCCTTATTATGAAAAAAGGAATTATACCGTTATTTTTATTTCCTATACGGTACTGTTTGTTGTGGGACAGGTATTGCGTGTTGCGTTTTCTGTTGTGGAAGGGAATACGACTGGTGTCTGTCAGGTGATTATGACCGCAGCGGTTATGTTAGTAATGTTCTGCTTGTCGCATATTTGTAAAGTGTTCAGTGATGATGCACTCGGAGCGATAGAAGCGCAAAAGGATGAACAGGAAGCGTTGATGCATTCTGTTCTTGAAATATCACATGCAATAAAGGAAAATACGGATTCCGGTACCGAAATGGTTGACCGGTTATGGGAGTCTTCCGTAGGGACTGCGGAAAGCATGAATAATATTGCCGAAGTAATTGAAGAGGCGGCAAGTAATATCGAAGAACAGTCCGGTATGACACAGAGTATTCGTAACGCAATCCGGGAGACCAAGCAGCGTTCCGGACAGATGGTTACGGTGGCAGAGCAATCCGGTCGGAATATACAGGAAAATCAAGAAGTGATGAATCGTCTGAAGCAACAAGCAACAAAGATAGCTGCTGCAAACGAAAGTGTAACGACGGCAATGGAACGCTTACAAACGCAGACTTCCGAAGTTGTAAAGATTACAGAGATTATTGTGGGGATTTCCGATCAGACCAATTTGCTGGCTTTGAATGCTTCCATTGAAAGTGCCCGGGCTGGAGAAGCCGGTCGCGGGTTTGCCGTAGTTGCGGATCAGATTCGACAACTGGCAGAGGAAACGAAGAATTCAACGGAAAATATTACAAGGATTATCAATGAACTGGACAGCAATGCAAAAGCAGTAATGAAGTCGGTTAAGTTATCTGTGGATGCTGCCGAGAGTCAAAACGAAGCGATTGTTACGGCAGCGGATTCGGTAGAAGCATTGGATCGCAATATCGAGTTGTTGTTAGGCGATATTCATGAAATTGATTCGAAAATCGAGAGTTTGTCTGAGGCGAATGACCGGATTGTTGACAGTATTTCCAATTTAATGAGTACAACAGAGGAAGTATCGGCGAGTGCGGAGCAGACAAACGAAAACAGCAAACAAAATCTGACCTATGTGGAAGTAGCGAAAAAAGCGATTCATTCAATACAAAACAGTGCGGGAAGTCTGGAAAAGTATTTTTAGGTTGTATAGGATGTTTGATGTTCTTGGAAAGTAATAAGATAAAACAAGGCCTCTTCGGAGGCCTTGTTTTTATGAGGATGTGACAAGTGTTATCCGCAGTCATGCAGAAAAAATGATTTACCTGTAATGAAATAAGTGGTATACTGAAAACTGTGGAAATCGGGTAAGAAGGAGAGACGTACGATGGAAAAAAGAGTAATCCGGAGAGCAACCTTAGAGGATGCGGAAGCTATTCTCGGAATCTATGAGACTTATATCAGAAATACTGTGGTTACATTTGAAATCGAGGTGCCGTCACCGGAATCTTTCCGGGAACGAATGGAAAAGATTATGGTACAGTTCCCGTGGCTTGTCTGTGAGATTGACGGAGAAATTGCCGGATATGCCTATGCATCAAAGCATGGTGAGCGGGCGGCGTACCGGTGGTCGGCGGATTTGTCGGTGTACATTCATGAGAAATTTCATCGGAAGCATATTGCATCGGAGTTGTATGATGAGGTAATCCGATTGTTGCAAACACAGGGCTATTATACCGTATATGCCGGTGTTTCCACACCAAATCCGAGAAGCGAGGCATTTCATGACGCCTACGGCTTCCGAAATCTCGGCGAATTTAAGAATGTGGGATATAAGCTGGGACAATGGCTCGGAGTAACATGGTATGAATTGCCGATTGCAGCGTATAGAGAGAACCCTGCAGAACCGCTAGCGATCGGAAAGATAACAGAAGATGAGGGGACAAAGAAGTTGTAGTTTTCTTGCACTTTCTGCGAGAGTGTGGTATGATAGTTCATGGGTGTTGATTAATAAGGAACCGTAGGACAGTAGTGTCCGGAAGGTTTCGAAAAACATAAAGATAAAAGGAGAAGACGATATGAAAGTTAAGTTTCATCTTCCGGGACTTCGTGCGAATTTCCCGATTAATATGTTGTTGGTAAAAATGATGCAGACCTATCCGGAGTATTTCCGCGAAGGTTTGGAGATTGCTTCCTTTTTCGGAGAGTTTCCGACCTCGAAGTGGAACGGAGGCAGATTTTCCGGCGGAGACCAGTGTAATACCGAATTTATTCGCCAGGTAATCAAGACTGTGAATGCGGAAGGTATCCCGATTCGTTTTACGTATACCAATCCGCTCATTACAGAGGAGGATTTGGCGGACCCGTATTGTAATTTCTGTTTACAGGAAGCAAATAACGGCCTGAATGAAGTTATCGTGGTATCTCCGATTTTGGAGGAGTATATCCGTGAGTGGTATCCGAACTATAAGATTACCAGTTCCACATGTAAAGAGATAAAGAATATCGATACCTTGAATGCAGAGTTGGACAAGGACTATAATATTGTGGTGTTGGATTACAATTTAAATAATAAGTTCGATATCTTACAGCAGATTAAAAAGAAAGAGAAGTGTGAGCTTCTGGCGAACTGTTGTTGTATCCCGAACTGTCCGCACAGAGGAGAGCATTATAAATTTATGGCGAGACAACAGGACATCGTGCTTCAGAATCGTAAGCTCCCGGCAGATAAGCAGATTGCGGTTCCGACCTGGTATTGTGACCATGGTGAGAGTACCTCGTTGTATGTATTTAAGAATCATGAAACACATATCTCTCCGGATGATATCTGGAATAAGTATGTACCGATGGGCTTCAATCAGTTTAAGTTAGAAGGCAGAAATGCAAATCTGTTCCTGTTGGTGGATACATATGCTTACTATTTTGCAAAGCCGGAATGCAGGGATGAGATGCGTTTTGTATTGACGGCTAATTTACAGAAGAATAAGATTGTTACGGTGAACCGGCCGAGAAAAGAGATTTGGCCGTAAACAGGAGGACGTGACGGATGCGGAAGCTTTTTTTTGCAGCTGTGGCGCTGGGAGTTGCGGTATTATCTCTTGGCGGCTGCGGAAAAGCGGAGGAATATTACGAGAGCGGTCTTGTAGCTGCCAAAGAGGCGGATTATGAGACTGCCCTTCTGTATTTTTCCAAAGCTTTGGATGAAAATCCGAATAAGGCAGAGTATTATCTTGAACAGGGCTATGCGTATGCGGCACTGGGCCGGTACGAGGAAGCCAGAACAGCATTCGAGGCTGCTGTTGTGGAGCAGAACCTTGAACTGACCAGAAAGAATAATAAGCGGGCATGGCGTGCCATCGGAATTGCATATTACGAGGAAGGAAACTATGCGGAGGCAAAGACATATTTTGAGAAGGCACTGGAGGAGGAGTTGCTTCCGGAGCTGAGTGCCGATGTCCGTATGTATTTGGCGGATGCGCTGGAATGTGAAGGAGATTTTGAAGCAGCCATTGCCATGTATGACACATTGCTTGCGGAGAAGACCGACTATGCGGCGGGGTATCGCGCCAGAGCGTATATGAGTTATGTGCAGGGCGATTACGAGAAGAGCCTTGCGGATTATGATGCGGCCATAGCGCTTACACCGGAAGATTTTGACCTGTATTTCGGAAAGTATAATGTACTGGAAAAGCTGGGTAAGCCATCGGAGCAGGCGGCGCTTCTTCGTGTCATTACTACGATTGAGAATCCGACGGCAGAGGATTCTTATTATATTGCCAAAGCTCAATTTTTCAGCGGAGAGTATGAATCGGCTCTCGTCAGTCTTGCAGAGGCAGCAAAGAACGGTTATGACGATTCTCATTATTATATCGGAGAGATTTATCATGCCCGCTCCGCGTACGGAGAAGCGGTATATCATTATAAGCAGTACATTGCAGGCAGCGGTGCAAAGGATGCGGCAGCCTATAATCAGATGGGGATTTGTCTGATGAAGCAGGCACAGTATGCGGATGCTTTGGAGGCGGTACGTGCGGGACAGAAGTTCTCGGATCTGCTCCACGAAAAGCAGCTTTTCTTTAACGAAGTAGTAATTTTGGAAAAAATGGGAGAGTATAATACGGCGTATGAAAAAGCGTTAGAGTATAGAAGTCTGTATCCGGAGGATACCAGAATCCGCAGAGAGCTGGATTTTTTGGCTACCAGGGTACGGGAAGAGGCATGAGGTAGTTATGATAGAGAATAAAGAAGAAAAGGAACGGGTGATTTTAGTCGGTGTCTGTGTATCCGACGGAGACGATACGGAGGTTTCGTTAAAGGAGCTGGCAGAGCTTGTAAAAACAGCCGGAGCCGAGACGGTGGAAGTGATGATACAAAACCGTGAGGCCGTACACCCGGGAACCTATGTGGGAAAGGGAAAGATAGAAGAGATTGCCATGATGCTGGCTTTGCATAATGCGGACGGCATTGTATGTGACGATGAACTGTCACCGGCCCAGATGAAGAATCTGGAGGATGCCCTTCAGTGTAAGGTAATGGACCGTACCATGGTCATTTTGGATATTTTTGCCCAGCATGCGCGGACCGGTGAGGGTAAGCTTCAGGTAG
>JAZUBD010000289.1:0-10705 GCA_045638305.1 Lachnospiraceae bacterium | reverse complement strand
TTTGCCTTATCTACGGAGGGTGTATCCAATGCCTGTTGCGAGTTTTCCGTAGAGACCCTGCGTCCGACCTATCGTCTCTTAATCGGTATTCCGGGAAAGAGTAACGCCTTTGCGATTTCTCAGAAGCTGGGGCTTTCCGAGGCGATTATTGAAGAGGCAAAGGGCTTTATCGGTGTGAAGGACCAGAGCTTTGAGGATGTCATTGCGGATTTGGAGCAGAAGCGTATTGCCACGGAGCGGGATGTGGCAGAAGCTGCGAAGCGTCTTTCCGAGGCAGAGGCATTAAAGAAAAAGTATCAGGAAAAGAGTGACCGGCTGGATGCGGCAAAGGAGCGCGTTCTGCGGGAGGCTAATGAGAAGGCAAAGGATATTTTGCAGGAAGCAAAGGACTATGCCGACAGCACGATAAAGAAGTTTAACAAGTGGGAGAAATCCGGCGCGGGTCGTGATATGGAAAATGAGCGGAACGCCTTGAGAGAAAAGCTGGGAGAGAAAGAAAATTCTCTTGCAATCAAAAAGAAAAAACAGAAAAACCGTAAGGTGATGACCGTAGAGGAGATAAAGGTAGGAGATACCGTACAGGTACTGAGCCTGAATCTGACCGGTACGGTGGCAACGCTTCCGAATGCCAAGGGTGGGCTTTATGTACAAATCGGTGCTCTTCGTACCCAGGCAAATATCAAGGATATTGCACCGGCAGAGGCGGTACAGGAGCCGGAGAAGAAGGCTCGTACCGAGGTGGGAAAGATTAAGATGAGCAAGAGCATGAGTGTCAGTCCGGAGTGTAATCTCATCGGAAAGCGTGTGGATGAGGCACTCCCGATATTGGAGAAGTATCTGGATGATGCGTATCTGGCACATTTGCCGCAGGTAACCATTATTCACGGAAGAGGTACCGGAGCGCTCAGGGATGCGGTGCATCAATATTTGAAACGGTTGCGTTATGTGAAGAGTTACCGGGTAGGCGGTTTCGGAGAAGGCGACCACGGAGTTACCATTGTAGAGTTTTAAAGGAGACGGGGCTATGGCAGTAAAACAAAAAATAATGATTGTAGATGATGATTCCAGTATCGCAGAGCTGATTTCCCTGTATTTGCGGAAGGAGTGCTTCGATACGCTATGTGTGGAGGACGGAGAAGAGGCTTTGCGCCAATTTGCGGAGTATGAACCGAATCTCATTCTTCTGGATTTGATGCTTCCGGGAATGGACGGTTACGAGGTATGCAGGGAAATTCGAAAGACCTCAAAAGTACCGATTATCATGTTATCTGCCAAGGGTGAAATCTTTGATAAGGTTTTGGGCTTGGAGCTCGGTGCGGATGACTATATGATTAAACCCTTTGATTCTAAGGAGCTGGTTGCCCGGGTAAAGGCGGTATTACGCCGCTTTACGCCGGAGGCAGCTAAGCCGGAGGAATTCCCGAACGAGAAGCAGGGTGACTGCGTCATTTATCAGGATTTGTTAATCAATCAGACCAATTATGCCGTGACCTATCTGGGCAAGCAGGTGGAGATGCCGCCGAAGGAGCTGGAGCTTTTATATTTCCTGGCGTCTCATCCGAATCAGGTGTTTACGAGAGAACAGCTCTTAGATCATATCTGGGGCTATGAGTACATAGGTGATACAAGAACCGTTGACGTACATGTAAAACGGGTACGTGAAAAGATTAAGGACCGTGCGAACTGGAGCATTGCGACGGTTTGGGGCATCGGTTACAAATTTGAGGTAAAGAAGGTATGAAAGGAAGTCTGACGAGAAAACTGGTCGTTTACTATCTGCTGATTGTTTGTGTATTGTTTATTCTGGTGAATACGGTACTGGCCGATATGGCGGAGAAGAAAATATTCCGGCAGAGAGAACAGGCCATGTATGAGCAGACGGTAGCCGTAATGGACGGCTATGTAAAGCGTTATTACGACAGCCGGATTTCAATTTCCACACTTATGGATAATCTGACTCCGGTGGCTAATATGCTTGATGCGCGGATTTTGATTGCGGCATCCTGGGGAAAGGTTGTGGGGGATACGGCTCCGGTGGTCAACAAGCAGGTTGATTTCGAAAAGATTGCACCGGGATTTCTGAATGAAACGTTTCAACGGAATGTGCATTATTCGGATCTGACGTCGGAGCCGATGCTTGCGGTTACGGTTCCGCTGACCCATCAATATCAAATCAGGGGATACGTATGTATGATGGTTTCTATGGAGTCGGTGAACCGGGAGGTAAGCGAAGCGGTTTATGAGATGAACTGGTATTATCTCGGGACCATGGTCATCGTGTTATTTGTTTTTATCGGAATTTATTGTTTTCTTATTCTTCCGTTACGAAAGACCATTGCGGCGGCAAAGACCTATTCTTTGGGTGATTTTGAAAAGAAACCGAATCTCCGGCTGTCGGGAGAATTGGGGGCATTGTCGGATGTCATCGGTTACATGGGGGATACCATGAACCGTTTCAACGAATATCAAAGAGAGATTATTGCTAACATTTCTCATGATTTCCGTTCCCCGCTTACATCCATCAAAGGCTATGCGGAGGCAATCAAGGACGGCACGATTCCGCCGGAACAACAGGAAAAGTATCTGGATGTGGTATTGTTTGAGGTGGAGCGATTGACAAAGCTTACGTCAAATCTTCTGACCTTAAATACCATGGATAAAAAGGGAATGATTTTACAACCGTCGGAGTTTGATGTGAACGATGTAATAAAGAATCTTGCCAGAACCTTCGAAGGACAGTGTAAGAAAAAACGTCTGGTGGTTCAGTTGATTTTTTCCGCAAAGGAGATTTTTGTTTCTGCGGATCGTGATAAAATCGCACAGGTGTTATATAATCTGGTGGATAATGCCATTAAGTTCAGTCATATGGATTCTGCCATTGAGATTTCGGTGGAGGAGAAGGGAAGAAAGGCGATGGTGTCCGTAAAGGATACCGGTTCCGGTATTCCGAAGGAGGATTTACCGAAAATATGGGATCGTTTCTACAAGTCCGATAGCTCCCGCGGTAAGGATAAGAGAGGAACCGGACTGGGATTATCTATCGTAAAAGAGATTATGACGGCTCACAAGGAAAATATCAATGTAATCAGTACGGAGGGCGTCGGAACGGAGTTCGTTTTTACGCTGCCGCTTGTTAAAACGGAAGAAATCTAAACACAAGGAGTTCGGGTTGAGGAGTTGTGTTAGGAGGTTTGTGCTATGGATGAAAACAAAGAAAGAGAATATACGGAAGAACAACAGGTAATACAAGAGCAGATTGTACCGAAAAAGAATAAGAAATGGAAACGTTTCGGAAAGGGACTGGCTCGTGCCGCAATTTACGGAGTGGTGTTCGGTGTGGCCGGCGGGGTTACCCTTGTGTTTACCGGGAATTTTTTGATTGAAAAGCTTGGTTTGGACCATACATTACGTCAAATGGTGGGAATCGGTACCGCTACACAGGTCCCGTCTCCTACCGGTGTACCCGGGATGACGCCGTCGCCGGTACCGACAGGAAGTCCGCATGGGACCGAAGCACCGACCCCGCCGGGACTTACGGCTACACCGCCGGAGACGACACCGGGAGTTACCGTTACCATTGACGGTAACAAAACAGAGGGCGGTACAGAGTTGCCGGTAACGGATGAGACGGTACAGGGATTTTTGAACATGTATTCCGGAATTGCTGCGTTGTCCGGTGAATTAGAAAAGTCTCTGGTACAGATTACGGCAATTACGGAAGGCGTAGACTGGTTTGAAGAGTCGTATGAGACCGTAGGAAACGCAACGGGACTTTATGTAGGGGACAATGGTCTGGATATGCTGTTTTTGGCGAATCTGGATAGTATCGAAGGTGCAACGAAGTTCAGTGTGACCTTTGCGAACGGAGAATCACTGCCGTGTGCCATTTTTTCTTATGATACCAATTATCGTCTGGCTGTGGTGTCGGTACGTTTGTCGGCTGTGGCTCATATGGACAAAGAGTTACTTCCGGTTGTGGCGAAATTCGCGTTAGACGAGGTGGAGGTAGGAGCTCCGGTAATGGTACTGGGAAATCCGAACGGACATCCGGGTGCAATGGAGCTTGGCATGGTTACGGGAACCGGACAGGTGGTACAGGTAATTGATGATGAAGTGGAATATTTTACTACCGGCATTACGGAATATGCCGAGGGAGACGGCTTTGTATTTAATCTGGCAGGAGAGGTCATCGGGCTTGTCAGTCGGTCGTTAAACAGCGGAGAGCAGGGAATTATTACTGCGGCTTCCGTAAACGGAGTGCAGGATATTATCGAAAAAACGTTAAATAACGTGCCGCGCATTTATTGCGGCATGCGATTGGAAACAATGGATGCCGAAACGGGCGGAAAGTACAATCTGCCGGAGGGCGTTTATGTGGCGGAGGTGTTGATGGGAAGCCCGGCCATGTATGCGGGTATCAAGAACGGCGATATTATTACCACGGTAGGCATTACACCGGTAACCGAGGTACGGCAGTTTTATGAAGAAATCAGTAAGGTAGGTGCACAAAGTGTCCGGATTCTTGTCAGTAGGGATACCAAGGGTGACCGTAAGGAACAGACCCTGTTTATGACACCGGAGACCAGATTGCATTAAAGGGGATAGAAAACGGAGGAAGTAAAATGCATTATTTAAAGGAATTACGGGACGGCGAGATGGTCTCGGAAAATTATTTTTGTAAGCAAAAGCAGACGTTACAGACAAAGGCGGGAAAGAACTATTATTCCCTGATTTTGCAGGATAAAACCGGCACCATAGACGGTAAGGTATGGGAACTGAATGCGGGAATCGAGCATTTTGAGGCACTGGATTATATCCGTGTAGAAGGTCAGGTGGTAAGCTTCCAGGGAGCGTTGCAGTTAAATATCCGCAGAGTGCGTCGTTTATCCGAGGGGGAATATGATGTCAGCGAGTACATGCCGTGTACCAAGAGGGATACTGCGGAAATGTACAAGGAGCTTCTTGGTTATATCGATTCCTTAAAGGATGCGCAGTTTAAGTTGTTGGCAGAGAGCTATTATAAGGAAGACCCGAAGTTTAAGGAGATGTTTTTGTCTCATTCCGCGGCAAAGACCATGCACCACAACTTTGTTGGAGGCCTTTTGGAGCATACGGTTTCTGTGACCAAGCTTTGCTCGTACCTTGCGGAGAATTATCCGGTACTGGACAGAGATTTGCTCCTTACGGCGGCGATGTTCCATGATGTAGGAAAGCTTTCGGAGATTTCTCCGTTTCCGGAGAATGACTATACGGATGCGGGGCAGCTCCTCGGTCATATTTACATCGGTGCCGACTGGTTGTCTAAGCGGATGGATAAGCTGGGCGGATTTACGGTAAAACGTAAGAACGAGCTGTTGCATTGTATATTGTCCCATCACGGAGAGTTGGAATTCGGTTCTCCGAAGAAGCCGGAGCTTGCGGAGGCACTGGCCCTCAGTATGGCGGACAATTTGGATGCGAAGCTGGCAGGGGTTACAGCTCTCTTTGACAGCACCGAGGAGACCGGTTGGCTGGGATATCAAAAGATGTTTGAGAGCAATATGAGAAAAACCGGAAAATAATGACTTGACATTACCCTTAGGGGAAGGTGTAGAGTTTTCATAACAAAGGTGATTTCAAACGGGAGGAGAACGAAATGACGATTTTAGTATTAGGAGGAGCCGGTTATATCGGTTCCCACATGGTGTATGAGCTGGTAGACAGAGGAATCGATGTAGTGGTAGCGGACAATCTGGAGACCGGTCATAAGGAAGCAGTACATGAAAAAGCACGTTTTTACGAGGGAGATATCCGGAACCGCGCTTTCGTGGACTCGGTATTTGAGAACGAGAAGATTGATGCGGTGATTCATTTTGCGGCCAATTCTTTGGTGGCGGAGAGCATGAAGAATCCGTTAAAGTATTACGACAACAATGTATGCGGAACGAAGGTACTGTTGGAGTCTATGATTGCCCATGATGTAAAGAAGATTGTATTTTCCTCTACGGCGGCAACCTATGGAGAACCGGAAAATATTCCGATTCTGGAGTCCGATAAGACGTCTCCGATTAATACCTACGGTGAGACGAAGCTTGCTATGGAAAAGATGATGAAGTGGACGGATACCGCCCATGGACTTAAGTATGTGGCACTGCGTTATTTCAACGCCTGCGGAGCACATCCGAGCGGTGCTATCGGAGAGGCACATTCTCCGGAGAGCCACCTGATTCCGTTGGTGCTTCAGGTGCCGCTGAACCAGCGTGACCACATCGATATTTGCGGAACGGACTATCCGACTAAGGACGGTACCTGTATCCGGGATTACGTCCATGTTATGGATTTGGCGCAGGCCCATGTCCTGGCGGTAGAGTATTTATTGCAGGGCAATGAAAGTAATGTATTTAACCTCGGTAGCGGCGAAGGCTACAGTGTAAGGGAAATCGTAGAGGGAGCGAGATGTGTGACCGGTCTGCCGATTAAGGCACAGGATGCACCGCGTCGCGGCGGTGACCCGGCAACCCTCATTGCCTCCAGTGAAAAGGCGAGAACGGTACTGGGCTGGAAGCCGCAGTATACCGATATGGAAGAGATTATTGCTACGGCGTGGAAATGGCACAGCAGTCACCCGAACGGGTATCAGAAGTAAATTCTTGAGGTCAAAACGGTTGGAAAATTCGGACGTTTTGGCCTTAAATTCCGATAAGAACAGAAAGCGGGAAGGTTAGTATGATTCCGAAAAAGAACGAGATTGTGACAATTGAGATTACGGATATGGGAAGCGGCGGAGAAGGCATCGGTCGTGCGGATGGGTTTACCCTGTTTGTAAAGGGAGCCGTGGTAGGTGATGTGATTGAAGCCAAAGTGTTAAAGGCAAAGAAGACCTACGGCTATGCAAAAATCGAAACGATTGTGCATCCGTCAGAGGATCGTGTGGAGCCGGTTTGCCCGGTGGCGGGACGGTGCGGCGGCTGTCAGCTACAGTCCATGAGCTATCCTGCTCAGCTTGCCTGGAAGGAACGTAAGGTAAAGGGATGCTTGGAACGCATTGGAGGCGTAGAGTTTGCAGAGGAAGGTGACGCACAGGGAGCAGGTAAAGTTGAAAAACTTACGGATGCGGCACCGGGGGATGTGGCAAAACAGGACAAGCCACGCTTCCTTCCGATTCTCGGTATGGAAGACTGCTTTGCTTACCGGAATAAAGCTCAGTTTCCGGTAGGAAAAGATAAGAACGGGAAGATTGTCACCGGTTTTTATGCAGGACACAGCCATGCGATTATTCCGAGTACATCCTGTGCGATACAGGCACCGGTCAATGAAGTGATATGTAAAACGGTATGCGAGCATATGGAGCAGTATCGGATTGCTCCGTATGACGAGGAGACCCATACCGGTCAGATGCGCCATATTTTAACGAGAGTGGGTGCGGCTACCGGAGAGGTGCTGGTGTGTTTGGTCGTGAACGGAAAGAGTCTTCGGTCGGCAGAGATGCTGGCAGAGCGGCTGAAAGAAGCAGTAGAGCTGCAAAAGTTGACGTTAAAAGGTGTATGCCTAAATGTAAATCGCGAGAAAACTAACGTGATTCTCGGAACCGAAGTCATCTCGGTGTGGGGCGATACCTATATTACGGACTATATCGGAGAAGTGTCCTTCCGGATTTCCCCTTTGTCCTTTTATCAGGTGAATCCGAAGCAGACCAAGGTACTTTACGAAACGGCATTGGAGTTTGCGGGTCTGACCGGAAACGAAATCGTTTGGGACTTATATTGCGGAATCGGTACTATTTCTCTGTTCCTTGCAAAAAAAGCAAAGCAGGTGTACGGTGTGGAAATCGTACCCCAGGCCATTGAGGATGCAAAGCAGAATGCTGTCCGGAATGATATTACCAATGCGGAGTTTTTCGTGGGAGCCGCAGAGGATGTATTGCCGGCGAAATATAAAGAAAGCGGCGGCAGTATGCGTGCGGACGTGATTGTGGTGGATCCGCCGCGAAAGGGCTGTGACGAGGCACTTTTGCAGACCGTGGTCAATATGGAACCGAAGCGTGTAGTCTATGTTTCCTGTGACCCGGCGACTCTGGCAAGGGATGTGAAATACCTGGAAGAGAACGGGTACAAGCTTGTAAAGGCACAACCGGTGGATATGTTCCCGTTTACGGAGCATTGTGAGAGCGTCGTCCTTCTGTCTCGGAGTGAAACGACGAAGAGAGAAGGCTAACGACGCCTCTGCGATAGCTGTCCGCGATTGGCGAGCACAAAGTGCGAAGACAGAGCGGAGACAGCGAACCGCGAGACGGTGGCGATGCTTGTTCAAGTTTCATGAAGCAATTAAAGCAGCATAATTGATGTAATGGAGGATGTAACATGGCACGTGTATCTGCAAAAGAGGACAAAAGCATATATCAGGTACGTAGAGAGGAGCTGGGACTTTCCAGAGAAAAGGCGAGTGAGCTTTTGGTGACGATACCACCGGAGAAAATCGAACGTATTGAGAATGAGAAGATTTTTCCCCGGCCGGAGGACATTCTGACCATGGCGGAGGGGTATAAGATGCCCAGCCTGTGCAATTATTATTGTGCCAATGAATGTCCCATCGGGAAACAATATGTGCCGGAGATTAAAGTAAAGGATTTGTCCCAGATTGTGCTGGAAATGCTGGCATCCTTAAATACCATGCAGAGAAAGCAGGAGCGTCTTATTGAGATTACGGTAGACGGGAAGATTGAGGAGAACGAGATTCGGGACTTTATTCACATTCAGGAGGAACTGGAGAAGATTTCGATTACGGTGGAAACGATGCAGCTTTGGGTGGAGAAGATGCTGGCGGAGAATGTGATTAACATGGATGTATACCGTGAAAATAAAACGGTGCAGTAGTACGGTGGAAGAGTTATTTTGCACATTTTGTAAAAATAGTGATTCTTTTTTTGCGAAAGGAGTCATTTTCTGTTGCAAAAAGATACGGTACAATAAACATATGTTGTAGGAAACAAAACAAATGATTACGGAGGTTATATAAAATGAAATCAGCAACGTATCGCGTATTTTCCGGAGTTTTTATTTGCATGGGTATCTTTTTTCTTGTGGCAAATATTTTGATAATGGTACCGAGCATGAAATTCAGGAAAACGGCACAGGAGGTTACGGGAAGCATCGCCGAAATAGAAGAGACGTATCTCGGAGGCGGCAGATACATTCGTACAGTGTATGTCGATTTTACTTATGAAGGGAAGAAATATGAAAAGGTACAAATGAACCAGTATAGTAACGGTATGAAGGAGGGAGAGCAACTGGATTTGTTGATAGACCCGAATAATCCGACGGAAGTGAGAACCGTAGACGGAGATCGGAATGGTGGAATTCTTTTGACGATTGTGGGCGTTATTTCCCTTGCAATCGGCATTTTGCCGAGGGTATTAAGACGTAAGAAAAAGGAAACGTAAGAGGAGGCGTCGTTTGACAATAACGAAAGGAAGAGAGCGTATGTATACTGTAAAAACCGTTTTATTTGAACAATTGAAAACCATTCCGAAAAGAGTAAAGGTTTTAGGCATTCTGTATTTCTTTTTCCCGTTTCTGTGCTTATGCGGCATGGGAATTCCGGAAGTCAGAAACGTTTTGCTTAGCGGACCGGAGCTACTGGATAATATCGTGCAGGCACTATTGGTTGGAGGGTTGATTTTATGGGCACCTGCCGGTTTTATTTTCTTAATCGTAACAAGAAAGCGAGGTGTCGGTGCCTATAAATATTATCCGAACTGTCCGGATGACTGTCGTTTTGAAATCGAAACCACCTTTGATTTTGAATCCCAACCGGGAGAGGTATTTTGTATAATTCGGAATCCGGCAAATAACAACGCCCCGTACAAACAACCTGTTAAAGAATTTCAATACGACCACATTACCAAGGTTCTGTTATATGTCTGGAATACGCCGGTTACTCTTGTACCGGGCGGCAAAAACCTTGTACAGCCTTCAGCTAGATTCTTTACAGGAGCGATTATTTCCCCGTATTCCGAAGAGTTAATTGACCTTATACTGAAAAACGACATCAATGACAGTATTTCTATCAAAAAATTAGACACAAAAGCAGCTAACTATATCGAGCAGGCTGTGAAGGAAAAACGTTAAAAACAGGAGAAGGCTCAATAGCGCCTTCTCCTTTGTTTGTTTGCATTGTCATTTAGAACATCCGGAACAAAGCTTACACTTACATAATTTAGAAATAGTTCAAATTAGGGCTTGACATATTATCATAATGATAGTATCATAATCATGAAAAGATATTATCGAAATAATATTATCAAAAACAAAAAGGAGAAAACAAATGAAGAAAAGAGTTTTTGTAACTGTAGCAGTTATGGCAATGACATTATTGTGCATGGCATGTAAAACCACAACCAATGAGAATCCGAAGGGAAATGATGAGAAAGTTGTTGCTTCGGAAGAGGTGTCCAAGGGCGACGCAAAGGATGGGAAAGAGCAAATTTCTCTTGATTTTGCCGAGGATGGAATGCATGTGGGAGACAAAGTGATTCCGCTGCCGGTTGACGGAGCAGAGCTGATTGCGCTGTGGGGAGAGCCGAGAGTCGTGGTACATGAAAACGAGGTGAACCTTGATGCGCCGAAGCGTACGAATTATGTGTGGGACGAGATTGGAATTTTCTGCTATTTATATGAGCAAGACGGGGTACATAGTGATGTGTATAGTATCGGTGTCGTGGCAAATA
>JAZUBD010000288.1:0-2842 GCA_045638305.1 Lachnospiraceae bacterium | reverse complement strand
AATCCCGTTCTCGTCCACTGTACGAAAATGTGACAACTCTGCATCTGGTACAAACCCAGTTCCGTCCGCTGTCGGAATACCACTGTCTGGTGCAATATTTCCCATGACAAATTCTGTTATATTTTTTAAGTTCAGTTTTTGGTAAATCCCTTGCGCTACGCGCAGATGAATCATCCAAGATGCCATTGTTCCTTCTCCTATATAAGCTTATACCGCGTAAACTTCAAAGTTTCCGTTCCTTTCCAATCCCTCCACGCGACTGAACATTTTGAACACTTCATCTTATTTGTTATCGAATCTACGTAGTTCAGCAAATAAGACCATAACAAAGATACATTCTGCCACAAAAAGTGTAACAGCAACAAAAAAAGCTGAAAACATACATCCGATAATGAGCGACACAATCGGCAGAACGATTGCAAATACGCGATAACTCACGGACTTATATAACCAGGAATACGGCAACAAATGCGCCCCGAATACCATAGCGTAAACCATTACCATTTTATCCGGAACAGCACGAAATACCCACATCACAATCAGTAAATACAAAAACTGATTACAGGTAAATAAGAATCCCACATTTCCCAGCGGATTGCTTTTATCAAAAATGTCAACCTTTAAAACTTTCCCGATAACCAAAGCAATCGGCATTAACGGACATGAGCAGCAAAACACAAGCAAATTCTCTGTATATTGCGGTAAATCCAGCAGTATTACAATCAGTATCAATAACCATATCACAACCGATGCGCATATAAACGGCAATCCTTTTTTCTGCTTTATCGCAATATCGTTTCTTAATTCGTCTAAGTTCATTTTATAATCCCCGCTCTCTTCAGTTCCTCCGGCGCCTCTTCCCACCGCGCCAGGAAGCCGTTTCTGAATCTGTCATCAAAGGTCACGTCCTTCTCAAACCACGCCGGCATCACAAACTCCGCCGCGGCTTTCTCGTCCGGGAATTCTACCTCCGCGAATACAAGGCCGGTCAACTCTCCGGCAAACATGTCCAGTTCAATGGTGTATACATCGTACGGAATAAGATAGCGCTTTTTTGTAATCACACGTCCGTCTACCTTAGAAAGAAGCTTTTCATAAGCTTCTTTACTGAGCGGCAGTTCCTCTTCCCTGCAGGCCTGAGCCGTGGCATCTTCCTTTTGCTCCAGACCAAGCTTGGATTTATAGCAAAGAATGTAGCTTGCCTCTCCGTTTTTTACGGACTTGCGGACACGTACCACCGGGCGGGTGCAAAGATATCCCTGTTCCAGTTCCCTGCAGACGTACTGCTCCAAATCCGCCGGTATGGCGGACACGGTAAATTTACGTTCGATTTCCATTGACGGCCCTCCTATTGCTGCTTATTATTCACATTCACAAATCACTTCACCCTGTCTTCATTCCGTAAAATCGCACGGGTTACCAGAACGGTAATACCGATACATACCGCAAACGCACCGGTCACCACCGTGTGCTTCCAGAACTTTCTCTTCCGAATCCGGGCTGCCAACGCTTCATAGTCCGACTCATACTCCGGTCGCAGCTCCGACTCAAAATGCAAGTCTTCCTGATTCAAATGAGCATATTCCCTGTAAACCTTACGGCATGCTCTGCACTCTTTTAAATGCTCTCTGATTTCACTTCTCGTCTCGTCACTGACGGTGTTTTCCTGAAACAATACAATTAAATCCTGCACTACATTACAGTTCATACTCATGCTCCAATTTCTCCTTTAACATATTTTTTGCACGGAAATACAGCACCTTTGCCGAACTTTCCGAAATCCCCATTGCATCTGCCACCTGCTTAAATGACAACTCCGCGTAAATCCGGAGCGCCACCACTTCCAGATTTTTTTGCGGCAGCTCCAACAACACCTCTCTGACCTTCTCTGTGACCTCTTTCCGAAGCATCTGACTCTCTGCGGAAGTCTGCCCCTCCTGTGCCATAAAGAAGTCAACTACATCATCCAGCTGAATCGCCTCTCTGGACTGTTTCTCCTTCTTCAGATAACCGAAGTATGTATATTTCGCGATTGCCGCCAACCACGTAAACATACTACTGTTGCCTTTATATTTTCCAAAGGATACAAATGCCCGGTAAAAGGTCTCCTGGGTCAGTTCCTCCGATAAGTGCGCATCGCCGCTGAGTCGATACAAAAAGCTGTATATCTTCGGCTGATAACGCACATAAATCTCTTCGAAATCTTCCAAAACGTAAAATCCCCCTGTCTTCAGGATTCGCAAATTTTGCGCTACAATAAAGAATCTCGCTTGCGAGATTCTCCGCCTGCGGCGGGTTGCTGTAAGCGACAACTTCCAATCCGCCGCAGTGTGATCCGCGCGGAGCGTTTTTTGCTCGATAGAACAAAAAACTTTTACGGTTAGTATAACATACTTTTTTTCATTTGAACACCCAAAAATTTCACGTCCGGAATCCCGCTGTTTTCAGACTCCTTTCCCAATCATCCCAAAAATCTTTTTCATTTTTTGTATTTTTCTTGTAACCTTTTTCCTCTTTTCACCACTAACTTATCGAATGGCTTTTGAAAAGCCCGTAGCAAGGATATCATTTTCCCTGCCAAATGAACTTTTTTGGAGGATGTTATGTTTCATATAATCGGAACCGGCATGTATGTGCCGGAGCGCATTGTCACCAATGACGAGTTATCCACTATGGTGGACACCAACGACGAATGGATTAAGCAGCGTGTCGGCATTGCCGAACGCAGAGTCAGCACAGAGGAATGGACCTCCGATATGGCCTACAAAGCAGCCCTTGCGGCCTTGGAAAACGCAAACAAGTCGGATCGTAGCCATGTCGTTCTGTGAGCCAAGGAGTTGCA
>JAZUBD010000287.1:0-3594 GCA_045638305.1 Lachnospiraceae bacterium | reverse complement strand
CTATGTGAAAGACATGGAAGAGGATTTGTTGCGTGCGGAGAAAAAGCGCGTTTTCATTACCCATTCCGGAATCGAGCAGGAGATTGTGGATGAGGTAAAGGCATATTTGGCCGGATTGGGGCATTTTGATGCGATTTATGTGACCAGAGCCGGAGGAGTAATTTCCAGTCATTGCGGACCGGGAACACTGGGCGTATTGTTTGTGGAAGAGAAATAGAAGATTTGACAAAAAAGTGCGTCAGGAGTATAATACCCATGGTTAGTAATGGCTAACCATGGGCGTTTTTTATGGAAAGAATGAGAAAGGTAGGGATACCATGCAACAATATACAGTGACCGGCATGAGCTGTGCCGCCTGCAGTGCCCGGGTAGAGAAGGCAGTGTCCAAGGTGGCCGGTGTCAGTGCATGCTCCGTCAGCCTCCTGACCAATTCCATGGGAGTGGAAGGGACAGCGTCTGTCGAGGCTGTTATAAAAGCAGTGGAGCAGGCCGGGTATCATGCCGAAATAAAGAGCGAGGGACAGGCGCAGATCCAAAGGAAAAAGGAAGAGGTGTTACGGGACCGGGAAACTCCGGTGCTTAAGCGCAGATTAATTGCTTCTGTAGGCTTTTTGCTGGTGCTAATGTATGTGTCCATGGGACATTGCATGTGGGGCTGGCCGATGCCGGATTTTTTTGCACATAATCCGGTGGCAACCGGACTGGTGCAAATGATACTGGCGGCAATCGTCATGATCATCAATAAAAAGTTTTTTATAAACGGCGTAAACGGAATTCTTCATCGTGCGCCGAATATGGATACGTTGGTGGCACTGGGCTCGGGAGCTTCCTTTTGCTACAGTACGGTGATGCTGTTTGCTATGACGGGAGCCCAGGCAAAGGGCGAATTTGAAACGGCTCACATGTATATTCATGAGTTTTATTTTGAGTCGGCGGCCATGATTCTGGCGCTGATTACCGTGGGAAAGATGTTAGAGGCCCGTTCCAAGGGAAAGACTACGGATGCATTAAAGAGTCTCATGAAGCTGGCACCGAAGACGGCGACTCTGTGGGAGAACGGAACGGAAACCGAGATACCGATTGAACAGCTGAATACCGGAAGTGTGTTTGTGGTGCGGTCCGGAGATCGGATTCCGGTGGACGGCGAAATTATCGAAGGCTCCTGTGCGGTAGACGAAGCAGCTTTGACAGGAGAAAGCATCCCGGTAGATAAGTTGGCCGGGGATACGGTGTCTGCGGGTACCGTCAATTGCTCCGGTTATATCCGGTGTCGGGCAACCAGGGTAGGAGAAGATACGACCCTGTCCCAAATTATTCAAATGGTCAATGATGCGGCGGCTACGAAGGCACCGATTGCAAAGGTGGCTGATAAAGTGTCGGGTATCTTCGTGCCGGCGGTTATCGGAATCGCGGTGGTGACTGTCGTGGTGTGGCTGTTAACCGGAGCTTCCTTCGGCTTTGCATTGGCCAGAGGAATTTCGGTGTTGGTTATCAGCTGTCCGTGTGCTCTGGGGCTTGCGACTCCGGTGGCCATTATGGTAGGAAACGGTGTGGGTGCGAAAAACGGAATATTGTTTAAAACGGCAGTATCTTTGGAACAGGCAGGAAAGGTATCTGCGGTCGTTTTGGATAAAACAGGAACGATCACGGCGGGAGAACCTCGTGTGACGGATGTTTTGCCGGCAGAAGGTTATGAGGAAAAAGAGTTGTTACAGTTGGCGCTGGATGTGGAATGTAAGAGTGAGCATCCGTTGGCACGGGCAATTTTGATAAAAGCCCGGGAAGAAGAACTGATTGCAGGGGAGGTAACGGAGTTTCGGGCATTGCCGGGGAACGGCCTTTGTGCGTTCCGTGAGAATCATTCGGTGTACGGCGGAAATGCTTTCTACATTTCGGAGTACTGTGTACTTCCCGAGACAGTAAAAGAGCAGGCGGAGGCTCTTGCGACAGAAGGAAAAACTCCTCTGTTTTTTGCCGAGGATAACAAATTTGCCGGTATAATTGCAGTGGCGGATGTCATAAAAGAGGACAGTCCGCAGGCAGTGAAAGAATTGCAAAACATGGGCATCCGGGTGGTGATGCTGACGGGGGATAATGAGCGTACGGCAAAGGCTATCGGAGCGCAGGCCGGTGTGGATGAGGTAATCGCAGGTGTACTTCCGGAGGGGAAGGAAGCCGTAATCCGGAAGCTGAAGCAATGCGGTGCGGTAGCGATGGTGGGTGACGGTATCAACGATGCTCCGGCACTGACGCGAGCGGACATCGGCATCGCCATCGGAGCAGGTGCGGATGTGGCGGTAGATGCTGCGGATATTGTATTAATGAAAAGCAGACTGTCGGATGTACCGGTAGCAATTCGTCTAAGTCGTGCAACCTTGCGGAATATTCATGAAAATCTGTTTTGGGCATTTATTTACAATGCCATCGGGATTCCCTTGGCAGCGGGAGTGTTTATTCCGATATTCGGGCTGAAATTAAATCCGATGTTCGGTGCGGCAACTATGAGTTTATCCAGCTTTTGTGTGGTATCCAATGCGTTACGTCTGAATTTTTTCAAACTGTACAGTACAAAGCATGACAGAAAGAGACGGCAGAAGCATGAAAACAAAACCGGTGGAGCGGAGATGTTGCACTGTACCCTTAAGGTAAAGGGTATGATGTGTGAACATTGCGAAGCAAGAGTAAAGAAGGCATTGGAGGCACTGCCACAGGTGAAATGTGCCATACCGGACCATAACACGGGTTTGGTAGAAGTGGAATTAAACGAGGCGGTTGATAGCCGGGTATTGAAAAAAGCGGTGACTGCGGAGGACTATAAGGTCCTTTCCGTAAAATAGCAAATAAAAGAAACGGAGGATAGAAGAATGATTAAGATTACACTCGGTGTGGAAGGCATGAAGTGTGTAAAGTGTGAAGCACGTATGGATGATACGGTGAAGAAGATGCTTCCGGTGGAGAAGGTGACCTCTTCTCATGAAAACAATGAAACAGTGGTTCTTGCGGAGGAAGATATTCCGGATGAGAAGCTGCAGGAGGCGGTAGTAAGTGCAGGGTTTGAGTTGACCGGGATTGCCAGAGAACCGTATGAGAAGAAGGGGCTGTTCGGATTGTTCAAAAAGTAAAAATCTTGACATCGGCTCCGGCTTGGAGTATCATGGTTTTATGCGGAGAACGGCGGCAGTCCGGCTCCCGGAAAGGAGAACATATGGGAATTACAACCAAGAGTTTCGGTAAGACAAAAAAGGGTGAAGAGGCTAAACTTTACATTTTAGAAAATAAGAACGGCATGAAGGCTGTTTTTTCCGATTTCGGTGCGGTACTGGTAGAGCTTTGGGTGCCGGACAAGAACGGTAAGTTAGAGGACGTGGTATTAGGCTTTGATACTCTTGCGGAGTATGAGGCAAATCCGACTTTCTTCGGTTCTTTTATTGGCCGTTGCGGCAACCGTATCGGCGGTGCAAAGTTTACCATCGACGGTAAGGAGTACAAGGTAGAGGATAACGACAGCGGTAACTGCTTACACGGCGGTTCCGTAAGCTACGATAAGTACATGTACGAGGCAGAGACCTTTGTGGAAGAGGGCGGCCTCAGTAT
>JAZUBD010000286.1:0-2290 GCA_045638305.1 Lachnospiraceae bacterium | reverse complement strand
TTTCAGGCCTTCACCAACACCTATGCACCGGTGCCCTACTTGGCGCGGATTTTCGAAGAAGCATTGGCAGATCCGGAAGTGGTGGGACTTTCCATCGCCACCCGGCCGGATTGCTTATCGGAGGATTGTATCAATCTACTGGCTTCCCTAAACAAGCGGAAACCGATCTATGTGGAATTGGGCCTGCAGACCATCCACGAGGAAAGTGCTGCTTTCATTCGTCGCGGCTATCCCTTAGCGATTTATGATGATGCCGTCTCCCGATTACAGGCTGCCGGTATCCCGGTCATCACCCATGTCATTTTGGGCCTGCCAAAGGAGACCTCCGCGGATATGCTGGCAACGGTACGTCACGTTATAAGCGGCAATATCCACGGCATTAAGCTTCAACTGTTACATATTTTACAAGACACCGATTTGGCGGATTATTATGAGGCCGCGGATTCTTCGGAATTCGCCTGTATGTCCCTTGATGCTTACATGGACATCCTCTTCTCTATCCTCCCGCTGATTCCGGAAGACACCGTCATTTACCGGCTGACCGGAGACGGCCCGAAACGTTCGTTACTTGCTCCTTTATGGAGTGCCGATAAAAAGAAAGTACTGAACACGTTAAGACAACGCATGGAAAGGAGTTCCCTATGCAATCCGAAATGTTAATGCTGTACAAGCTTATGATTCTTTATATTCTGGACCGAATTGATTTCCCGATGACCGATTCCCAATTAACGGACTTTTTCATCGGAAAGAATTACACGGACTATTTCACCTTACACGAAACCATCAACGATATGACCGAGGATGGGTTCATCGAAAAGGAAGTAGTCCGCAACAAGACACTGTACCACATTACGGAAGCCGGCGGCGAAGCCCTTTCCTTTTTCTTCAAGGATATTTCCTCTGCTGCCCGGGCGGACATTGATGAATATCTTTCCGCACAACGGTACCAGTTAAAGGAGGAGCAGTCCACTCCGGCAGATTATTACGAAATCAAGCATTCCGAGTATTTGGCGGAATGTAAAATACTGGATAGAGACTCTGTTCTTTTGGATGTACAGATTACCGTTTCCAACGAAGCGGAGGCGGAACGGCTGTGCAACAATTGGAAGGAGAACAGTACGGATATTTACACTTACATTATAACCAAACTTCTTTCTTCCGGCGGAAAAGACACTACCGAACAGGAAGGGTAAATGCACCGTTTCCCCCGGTACAATTACGCCTCATCCGCAAATTTCCGCACAAAACAAGGGCCTCGCCGCAAACGGTGAAGCCCCTTTTCTTATTCCTCGTTCTTCTCTTCTCTCGGAAGAAACTCCTCGATTTTTTGCCAGATTTCATCCCGGCCCGCCTTTGTTTCCGCAGAAAAAGGAATCAAGATTCCTTCCTTCGGCATCTTAAGACAGGTGCGAATCAGCTTTGTCTGCTTCGCAATCTGGCTACGGTTGATTTTGTCTAACTTCGTAGCAATCACAATCGGCTGGAACCCGTTATGCACAATCCAGTCATACATGTCTCTATCGTTTTCCGACGGCTCATGCCGAATATCCACCAGAAGAAAAATCAACTTTAACTGCTCGGACTTTTTTAAGTACCGCTCAATCATCTTGCCCCATTTTGCCCGAAGCTCCATGGATACTTTCGCATATCCGTATCCCGGGAGGTCAACAAAATACAACTGCTCATTAATATTATAAAAATTTATGGTCTGGGTCTTACCCGGCTGGGAAGAGGTTCTCGCATAAGACTTCCGGTTCATCAGACCGTTAATCAGCGAGGACTTTCCTACATTGGACTTTCCGGCAAAGGCAAACTCCGGTAAAAGATTTTCCGGCAACTTACTTGTAATGCCGCATACCGTTTCCAGATTCACTTTTGTTACATTCATCAAAGTTCTCCTTCCTCTTACGGAGGGTTCCCCCGTATCGTAAGAATCCTGTTACTTTACCAGCGCCTCCGAAAGGACTTCTTCCATCTCGGATACAAACACAACAGTAAGTCCCTTTGTAACCTCTTCGGTCAGCTCCGCCACATCCGCTTCGTTCTTCGCAGGCACTAAAACCTTCTTTACACCGGCCTGTTTTGCCGCAAGAAGCTTCTCCTTTAAACCTCCGATCGGAAGCACGCGTCCACGCAGGGTCACCTCACCGGTCATGGCCACATCCGGCAACACTTTCTTCCCGGTAATTGCGGAATAAATGGCCGTTGCCATGGTAATACCGGCAGACGGACCGTCCTTCGGTACCGCACCTTCCGGCACGTGAATGTGAATCTGATGTTTCTCAAAATA
>JAZUBD010000285.1:0-2856 GCA_045638305.1 Lachnospiraceae bacterium | reverse complement strand
CGAGATTCCTCACGGTATTGCGGTGGCCATTGACCGGATGAAGGAGCGACCGGACGGACGTCTGGTGGATATCGACGCCACGATTATTTGTGAGAGGGATTCCCACAAAGGTATCATTATCGGAAAGCAGGGTGCCATGTTAAAGCGCATCGGTACCGAAGCAAGAAAAGAAATCGAGCTTTTATTTGAGTATAAAGTGAATTTAAAGCTTTGGGTGAAGGTAAAAAAGGATTGGCGTGACAGTGATTTCCTTTTGAAAAACTACGGTTATGTGGAGCGTGCAGAGGAGGAATAGATACTGCAGTAAGATGCGCGAGCGGAGGAGAGCAGAGGAGCCGGGCACGTGTCAAGCCCCTAATTACTTCCAATACCTAGGATTATCGTATCAGAGTATTTTTTGACGGTTCGGAGATACTGATTTTGTAACAGTCAACAGTATGAAATACGGGGGTATGGTAATGGAAGACGAGTATTGGGAACGTTTTAAAACCACGGGAAGCGTAGCGGATTACTTAACCTATCGCGGAGCTGTGGAACAGGACAACAAGGAGCAACAGAAGGTACAGGGAGACGCCTATGACGGAAAGCATTACGGTGACAGGGATCATACTGTCGGCACAACCTATCGGGGAATATGATCGCCGGATTGTGCTTTTGACAAAAGAAAAAGGTAAAATTTCCGCATTTGCAAAAGGTGTGCGTCGCCCTACGGCGATGCTCGCCGGCTGCAGTCAACCCTTTGTGTTCGGACGGTTTACCCTGTACGAGGGAAGAAACTCCTATACCTTACAGGCGGTAGAGGCGGAGAACTATTTTGCGGAGCTGCGGAATGATTTGGAGGCGGTTTATTACGGCGTTTACTTTTGTGAGTTTGCGGAAGCTGTGACTCGAGAAGGACTGCCGGCAAAGGAAGAGCTAAAGGTACTGTACCGCTCTCTGGGAGCACTTCTTAAGAAGTCCATCGGAGCAGAGTTGGTACGAGCCATCTTCGAGTTGAAGATGTTGTCCGTAGGCGGTATTTCTCCGCAAGTGTACGAGTGCGTCAAGTGCAGAAAAAAAGAGGACTTGCATTGGTTTTCTGCAAAAAGCGGCGGATGTATCTGTAAAGCTTGTGCGGATAAGCTGTGGGAAAAAGAGATGCAGGCAGAAGATCAGAAACTCATGATGGGGGAACGTTATCTTCCGGTGGCAGGTTCCACCCTGTATACGATGCAATACGTCCTGGCTACACCGATTGAGAGCCTGTATACGTTTACGGTATCGGAGGATGTGCTCAGGCAGTTAAAAAAGATATTGAAAGAGTTTCTGGACCTACATATCGGACGGAAATTTAAAAGTTTGGAAATGTTGGAGTTACTGTAAGGAGGAAAGATATTTTAATACGTTTTAATTAAGTCATAAAAAGTTCAATTTGGTCATCTTATCAAAAATGACTAAATTGAACTTGACTTTTATAAATTTAAAATGTTATAATTAATTTGGTCAAAATGAAAGAAATGAATAAATTAATTATTGCATGAGGTAGTTAAAATGAGGACAATAGATTATGTGGGGCGTTGGAAGTCCTTACTGACACCGGATATTGTGGGGCTGTTATCCATGATACATGAATACAAGGGAGAACAGACGCTTTTTGTAGAAGCCAAAGCCGATACGTTATCACAACTTATGGAAATTGCAAAGATACAGAGCACGGAAGCATCGAATAAGATTGAAGGCATTTATACATCGGATGAGCGACTGAAACTGATTGTCAAGGATAAAACCATGCCGAAAACGAGAAGTGAGAAGGAAATTGCGGGTTATCGTGATGTTTTGAATACAGTGCATACGAGCTATGAATACATCCCTTTGAAGTCCTCCATTATTTTACAGCTTCATCGGGATTTGTATAAATATCATGGGTTAGAGAATGGCGGAAGATACAAGAGTTCGGATAATGTAATTGCTGAAGTGGATGCACAGGGAAATAAAAAGGTACGCTTTCAGCCGGTATCTGCATGGGAAACACCGGGGGCAATAGGTGAATTATGCAAGGCATTTGATGAGATACTTGCGGACGGTACAGTGGATCCGTTATTGATTATTCCTATGGTAATTCTGGATTTCCTTTGTATTCATCCGTTTCATGACGGGAATGGTCGCATGAGTAGATTGCTGACGTTGCTGCTACTGTATCGTGCAGGGTATATTGTAGGTAAATATATCAGTATCGAGAAAGCAATCGAGAAATCAAAAGAGACCTATTACGAAGTATTGCAGGCCAGCTCCTACGGATGGCATGAAGGGCAGAATGATTATGAGCCGTTTGTAAGATATATGCTAGGAATTATCGTCAGCACGTATCGTGAGTTCTCATCACGTGTGAAATTGATTACAACAAGTGGTTTGTCAAAACCGAACCGGATTCGTGAAATTATTAAGGAGACATTGGGAACGGTAACAAAAACCGAGCTTATGGAGAAGTGTCCGGATATCAGTCAGACGACAATCCAAAGGACATTAAATGAGTTATTACATGCGGGGGAAATATTAAAAATAAGCGGTGGGCGATACACAAAGTATGTTTGGAATAGGGAGGAATAATCATGTCAAGAACCATGCAATTCAAAATGGAACGTCCCGGTCTTGTGGAGGTGGGGCAGGAGGTGGAGATTCGCGAATCTACCCTTCCGAATGCGATTTTCTATTATGTCATCGAACCGGCGGTGGCTATGTCAGGTAATATACCTTTCCGTGAACGTTTGACAAAATTATCCGGCGTGGTGAAAGATGTAGAAGAGAACAGTAAAGGATTCTATGTGACGGTAGAGTTTGAAGAGTAGTATCGGAAGAGACAAAAGGGACTGACGCACA
>JAZUBD010000284.1:0-3637 GCA_045638305.1 Lachnospiraceae bacterium | reverse complement strand
CCCCGGTAGCAACCGAGGAACCGGAAGCAACGGCAACCGTGGCACCGACAGCCACTCCGGAGCCGACCGCTACCCCGGAACCGACCCCGACGCCGGCGCCTCAGACGGTGGAGGAGATGTTAGCAACGATGGAGTTGTCCTCAACCTTAAAGAAATTCGGATACGACACCCCGACTATGACGCAACGTTATGGTGCGGACCCGTGTGCCATGGTGTATGACGGCAGAGTGTATATTTATATGACCGGTGATGTGGTAGAGTACAGAGGCGGTAAGGCCATCGAGAATACCTACAGCAAGATTAACACCATCAATGTAATTTCTTCCGACGATTTGGTGAACTGGACCGACCACGGCACCATTTATGCGGCAGGCAAAGACGGCGCGGCAAGATGGGGCGGTAATTCCTGGGCGCCGACGGCGGCCTACAAGCAAATTGACGGCGAGATGAAGTTTTTCCTGTATTTTGCAAACAACGGCAACGGTATCGGGGTGCTGACCGCAGACAGTCCGGTGGGACCGTTTACCGACCCGATTGGGAAGGCACTGATCAGCCGCGGTACGCCGAATTGTGCAAATGTGGACTGGCTCTTTGACCCGGCGGTATTGGTGGATGATGACGGTAGTGCCTATATTTATTTCGGCGGCGGTGTGCCGGCCGGAAAAGCAGCCAATCCGGGAACGGGCCGTGTGGCAAAGCTTGGGGATGATATGATCAGTCTGGATGGGGATCCAATCGCCTTTGACATTCCGTATTTGTTCGAGGACTCCGGCATCAATAAAATCGGGGACACCTACTATTATTCCTACTGTACTAACTGGAATGTAGACGCGGAGGGGACTAAGACATACGGTTTTACCAATGCACAGATTGCCTATATGACATCTAAGGACCCGATGGGACCGTTTGAATATCAGGGCGTCGTATTTAAAAATCAGGATAATTATTTCCCGGGAAACGGCGGAAACAATCATCACAGTATTTTCGAGTTTAACGGAAACTATTATATTACCTATCACACCCGCGTGGTAAGTAATCAGCTGGGATTAAAGGGATTGAATTATCGTTCTACCCATGTAACGAAAATCAATTTGCTGGAGGACGGTTCTTTTGAAAAGCTTCCGAGTACCAATTATACGTCCATGCAGCAGGTAAAGAACTTTAATCCGTACGAGAAAGTGGAAGCAGAGACCATGGCTACCATGGGCGGTCTGAATACCACCCAGGAGGGGATGATCAGTAAAACCTACGGCTCCGGCAACATGGTTCTGACCGACATCGAGACCGGTGACTGGGTGGCATTATACGATGTGGACTTTGGGGAGACCGGAGCAACAAAGTTTACCGCTGCGGTAAAGGCTGATATGGAAGCGGTTGGCGGTATTCAGATTCGCCTGGATGCGTTAGACGGCGAAGTGGTAGGCTGTCTGGAATTCGGCGGCGGTGACGGTAAGAATTATCAGGAACTTACCGCAGAGCTTACCAAGACCGTGACCGGTGTACATGATTTGGTACTGGTGTTTGTAGGAGAGGATTACACAGTGGATTACTGGCAGTTCCAGTAAAGAAAGGATGGTTGCATGAGAAAATTACGATATTTGTTGGGGGTTCTGGCATTGGGAACGATGTTATTCGCAGCCTGTGGCAATAAGCCGGACGACAATCCGTTGCCGACCGAGGCGCCTCAGGTAACAGAGGCTCCGGAAGAAACTCCGGAACCGACCGCAAAGCCGACGGCTACACCGAAGCCGACCCCGACCCCGATGGGGGCTAATTTGCCGGCGGGGATTAATTTGAAAAATACCTACGGGGAGACCTTCGGGTATATCGGTACCTGTATCAACGGACGTCAGTTTTCGGACCCTGCGGCTCTTGCTCTGATCAAGGAGAACTACAACAGTATCACCATGGAAAACGAGATGAAGCCGGATGCGATTTTGGGCAGTTCCTCCACTTTGATTTCTGTGGATGAAGCAAAGGCACTGGGTTATGTGATTCCGGAAAATTATAAGGAGAGTATGGTACCGCAGCTTAATTTTTATTTTACGGACCGTGCGTTGCAGTTTTGCGTAGAAAATGATTTGGGTCTTCGTGGCCATACCTTGGTATGGCACAGTCAGACGCCGTCCTGGTTTTTCAGAGAAGAGTATAAGAGAGACGGTGCATTTGTTTCCCCGGAGGTAATGGATGCCCGCTTGGAGTTCTTTATCCGTTCCGTTATGGGACATGTATATGACCAGGAAAACGGCAGAGTACTGTATTCTTGGGATGTGGTAAACGAGTATGTACATGCCACCGATGCCGGCTGGAAGGAAGTGTACGGCGAAGAAGGTTTATCTGCAGGTTTTGTGAAGAAGGCTTTTGTGATTGCGGATGATGTGCTTCGTCAGTATGGCATCAGAGATGAAGTATCCTTGCTTTATAACGACTTTAGTACCTATGATGATTTTACGCAGATTATTAATTTGTTGGAGTTTGTAAATGCAGACGGCAGAGTATGTGACGGTGTGGGCATGCAGTCTCATCTTACGGTGGATAAGCCGCATGTTATTAAGTATATTACCGCTATGAAAAAGTTTTTGGAGTTGGGTCATGAGGTACACATTACCGAGCTTGATGTGGGAAACAGTAACGACCTTTATCAGGCGAAGTATTGCTATGATTTAATGACAAAGATATTGGAATTAAAAAAGGAAGGCGCTGCCATCAACGGTATTACCTGGTGGGGGCTGGCGGATACAAACTCTTGGAGACCGGGTGAAAAGGCGTTAATGTTTAAGACTTTAAAGACACCGAAGCTTTCCTACTACAGAGTCATGGAGGCTTATGTGGACGCCGGACTTTACATGGAAGAGTAATCGAATCCGAAAGAATCGCACTGTAATGTGGTAAAAAGTTAAATTAGTGCTTTACAAAGTGCGTAGGGTGTGCTAGAATTGGTACGTCAAAAATCAAAAGAGAAGCAGAGTAGGAATTTGCGCGTTAAGTGTCTGTCGGACGGGGAGTTGCCGATGGAACGAAAAGAGTAATCTTGCGGTGCACATTCCGCATCCCGCTGCTACAAATAGGAATCCCCTATTGTTGTAGCTGTTGCAGGACGGTCGTGTCGAAATATCGGGACGGTGTTCTTTTCTGTGATTGCGACGAATACAACGAAAGGGGATTTTTTTATGCGTATAAAAGAATCGGCAAAAGAATTCGGCAAAACCAAATCATTGGTTGCCATGGCAATGTTACTGGCCCTCAGATTGGCCCTGGGCTATGTGACGAACATTCAGCTTACGGAGAGTATTAAAATCGGTTTTACGATTTTTCCTACCACCGTTGCCTGTATGATGTTCGGACCGATGCCGGGACTGGTAATGGGAGGTGTCGCAGATTTAATCGGATTTTTCTTAAAGCCGACGGGTCCGTTCTTCCCGGGATATACGTTAGACAGTATGGTAGCCGGATTTATTTACGGATGTTTTTTCTATCGGAGAGAGAAACTGTCACTTTGGAGAGTGATGGCGGCATTGGCTACCGTAACGGTAGTGGTAAATCTTTGCATGACCACCAGCTGGGTATCCATACAGTACGGCGTAAAGGATTTCGGGCTGTTCTAAGTCGGAGGCCAAGCGGTCTTAGGAAGACAAGC
>JAZUBD010000283.1:0-2975 GCA_045638305.1 Lachnospiraceae bacterium | reverse complement strand
TGGCCTCCGACTTGCCGGTAGACCAGCAATTCATCCATATCTTCCAGATGTCCGTCAACGACAACCTGAATCAGCGCAAAAGCCTCTTCGTCCTGCGGAAACGGTGTTACTTCCACCTCGTTTGGCTGGAACCAGACCCGGTTGCCACAGGATTCTATAATACGCGCCTTCACTTGTCTCAATTGCCCTGCTGCCCGCTCACTGTGGGGACAGGTATAGAATTTCTTTGGCGGAAGCTCTACTCCGTATTGGATTACAGCACCGTTTTCTCCCACCAGTATCGGCTTCCGTAGTCCCACCTGACGCAGAAACCCGCAAAGATAAAAGATAGGCTTACCGGAACAGATCGCAACGCGGTATCCTGCTGCCTCCAACGCTCTTAACTTTTCCATATCCTCTCCGGTCATCCCTTTGCCAATCGGAGCAAGGGTGCCGTCAAGGTCAAATACAATCAATTTGTGCATAGATTATACTCGCATCGTCCTTCATCTTAAATCTCGGATACCGGTTGAATAACGTGTCCAACCACAAATCCCCTTCCTGTGCTGTTATCTGTTTTGTAGCTTAATGAAAATATTATATCGCAAAGGCAAGGGAGAGTAAAGAGAGGAAAAACTTCTCAAATATCCAAATCATTCCGCACAAAATATGATATACTAAGTATAGTCAACTTAGGAGCTTACGGAGGTACACACATGAAGAAACAAGCACTCATCATCGGCGGCAGTGGGGGCTTAAGCGGCCGACTCGCTACCATGGCACAAAAAGAATATGATGTTTGGGTTCTGACCCGCGGCAAACGCCCGCTCCCAGACGGTGTACATCCTCTTACAGCAGACAGAAATGACCCTGCTGCCTTTTGCAGCGCCCTGCAGAGTGCGGATCTCCCTGTACAGCCTCATTGGGATATTGTCTTTGACTGTATCTGCATGAATGAACTTCATGCCAAGCAAGACCTTGAAATGCTGCCGGGATTCACCGACCGCCTTGTTGTCATCTCGACAGACTCCGTATACGACCCTGCTCATAAGCGGACACCTCAGACAGAGGACGGCATCTTTATCGAAGAAAACGGAGCACCGGAAGAGTGCAGCTATGCCGGCAACAAACGCCAGATGGAGCATGTATTTCTTGATGCGTTTGTACAGTCTCCCGATACACTACATACTACCATCTTCCGGCCCGGACATATCTACGGCCCCGGATTTCTCCTCGGCTGTTTCCCGGAGCACAGCCGTCAGGAATTCTTACCGGAACTCATTGCCCGTGGTGACACCTTATCTCTTGTGGGTGGTGGCATCTACCTCACCCAGCCTATCTTCGTTGACGACCTGGCACAGGCAATGCTGGACTGCGTTCATTGTCCGGATACCTTTAATCAGATCTTCTGTATCGGCGGGCCGGAGGCGGTCGAGAACCGGCGCTATTACGAAATTATCGGTGAAATATTGGGTAAAAATGTTCGTATCAGCGAAATCCCTCTTACCGGCTATGTGGAAGCGCATCCGGAATATGCAGGACATCTCTGTCATCGGATTTATGATTTAAGCAAATTAAAAAAGGCAGGTGTTCCCCTGCCCTCTACATCGTTGGAGGAGGGTTTAAGGAAGCACATACAATTGCTTTTAAGTAGACGGCTTAGCCTCTTGGCTATATAAAAACAGCGTAGCAGTCAATAAACTGCTACGCTTAGAAAGTATACTTTTTGGAGTTACATCACACTGCAGTGACTTTATTACTTTATTCAATCTCCGTCACCAATCCGAAACGGTATCCTTCCGCTTTCAGCATGGTCAATACCTCATCCAGTACCTTCATGCCTTTCCCGGAGGTAATGTGAATTACCGCAATCGCTCCGTTATGATGATTTGTCTTAAAGTAATTCAGGATATATTCCTCTGACGGCTGGTCATTCGGATCCCAGTCAGGATAAGCCAGACTCCAGAAGTATGTCTTATATCCCAGATCCTGCATAATATGCAACGCCTGCTCGTTATAATATCCCGACGGCGGACGCATAACCTTATGCATCTCAAGACCTACATAATCCCGCATCCGCTGCTCGTTCTTCAGCATATCTGCAATGATCCTCTCCGGCGTATCGGTTCCGTAATTCAGATGATATGCCGAATGACTTCCGACCAGATGTCCGTTCTCCATTAACCAACGGATTTCTTCCGGGCACTGACGGATATACTCTTCCAATACAAAGAAGGTTGCCTTCACATCATGCTTCTTCAGCACCTCCAGATATCCGGGTGTATATCCGATCTCATATCCGCAGTTGAATGTCAGGTAGATTACCTTATCGTCTTCCGTTGCGTTCTTATCCACATACCACGCACCGACTTCATCGAACTTATATTTTGTATCGTATCCCCATGCTGTCGGCTGCTGATGCTCTGAATTTTTACCGATTCCCCAACCTTCGAATTTGTTACTGTAAGCGGCATACTTACTCACATCGATGTCACCGACCACAATCGGAGTTGGTGTTACCGTCGGCTTGGGTGCTTCCGTCACAATCGGAGTTGGCGTTACTGTCGGCTCCGGTACTTCCGTCGGAGACAATTCAGGTGCTATAACCGGTGATTCCGTCGGTTCCGGTGCTTCCGTCGAAGACGGGATCAGTGTCGGCGTAGGCGTATTCGTAGGCATTTCCGTCGGCTCCGGAATTGGTGTTGCAGTCATCTTTGCTGCCTCAGTCGGAGTCACTACCGCTGCTCCGTTGTTCACTGCCACTGTATCGTCATCCTTCCGTACCAGTCCCAGTATAATTCCTGCAACTGCCACGACAAGCAACATTGCAAGTCCTGCTATCTTCAGGAAACTTACCTTTTTCTCTGTTTTTTCTTCTGCAGCGACCACATTTATATCTTTGCTTACAGGCTCACTCTGCTTCCATTCTTTTATCTGTACTTCTGTCTCTACTGGTTCCTCAGCGGTTGTTACTTCCTTCACTTCCGGTTCCTGCA
>JAZUBD010000282.1:0-7186 GCA_045638305.1 Lachnospiraceae bacterium | reverse complement strand
TATCCCGGCCGATTCTGCCGTGCCTTGTACGTCTCCGACACCGGTATCCACTGCCGTACCAGAGCCGACACAACCGCAGAGCAGTGCAAAACAAAAGGTAAAGTCCGCTTCTAAGTTTGAGGAAAATCTCGGCGGAAAGGTCATGGGTATTGTGGCTGCCGTTCTGGTTTTCGTAGGACTGTTTTTATTCGGAAGTATGCTGTACGAACGACTGGGAGACACCGCCAGAGTTGCGATTCTCTTTGTAGTGAGCTTTCTTATCTTGGGAACCGGACTGTTCCTGGAGCGTAAGCGTAGGAGCTGGTTTACTACATCCCTTGTGGGTTGCGGCTTCGGTGCCATTTATATCTCACTGTTTCTCACAGCGTTGTATTTCGGCATGTTTGAAGTAGAAGTTTTATACATATTACTTTTCTTCTGGCTACTGGGAACCGGACTGTATGTATTTCTGCGTCAATCCTTTACCGTGGCGCTTTTGGGCCAGATCGGAATTGCTTTCTCGGTAATTTTCGGATGCTTCGGTATCGAATCGGGCGCACAGTTTACCTTCCTTTGTATTTACTTTACGGTATTGTCTCTTCTCTATTTATGGGTTGTATTGTGGCGCTTCCTGCCGAATACAGAGGACAAACCGTATTCCTGGATTCACCTGACCGCCTTCGGTCTGAATCTGCTCCAGCTTTGGGTACTTGCCGCAAATTACGGTTCTCTGTTCGGCGACTACGGAGAATTCAGCGGTAACAATCCAACCGCGGCTACCCTTTTATGTATTTACTGTCTTGTGTTGCCGTTGTTCTTTTTACTGCGCCGGAGAAGTCTCGCAGGCCTCTCCCTGTTGCCGCAGTTTCATGAACATCGTACGATTAATAAAACAACATTTCCTATCTACAGAACCGGAACGGGCACCATACTCCTTTTTACAGGGTATCAGATTATCGTATGGATTGTGTTTGCTCTGATTTCCGAATGCTTATTTGAAGCGGAGGTTCCGACGGCACTTTTCCTGCTTTCCGGTCTGTTTGTTGCCTACTTAATTACAGAAGTATTCGGAACCACGGGTACCGAAGCCAGAGGCTCCACCATCGTGAATGCAGCCGCGGTTTGTTTCACAATTGCGTGGTACGACATCCCGCTCCTGCTTGCACTCCTGATTCCGATTCTGTTTTGCACGGTTACCACCCTGTTCGGTATGTTTGGCAATGAATGTCCGTTACGTTCGGTACTGAACGCCGATACTCACCGTTGGGAATATCTGTGTACCCAGGAAACGGGACGATGCTTTGACAAATTTACGACCTTTGCATACCTTTTTCCGATTTTGTTTTCCTACGAATACGAAGACCCTTTCTTTATCCTGTTTTTGATTGCGGTATTCGGAATCGCTTACTTTGCCGGAAGCTTTGTTTTCCTCTTCCGGAACGGATGGGAGCACAGATTCTCAAACGCCTGGAAAACGGTTTTATACGCATTCGGAATGTTCTATGTATTTATGACCTCCGCATGGCTTGTCGGTACTGTCCTCGAGGAAGAACTTCCTCACATGGTACTGGTTCTTACCATCCTTGTACTATGTAACTGTGCCGTATATTATACGGGCTTCCGTAAAAAGCTTGACGGTAGCGGCGTTATCGAACCGGTTGTTAACTGTTTTGTACGTGTTGTCCATTCCACCCTTTGGATTTGGGGAATCACTCTGCTTCACAGCGGCGCCACGGAAGATTATCCGCTCCTTTTTGTCTGGTTAATTCTTCTCACCCTGTACCTTTGCGGCAGCGGTTTGTACGAACAATACAAGCAATACGGCGACAAAACCGGTCTGGGCATTTATTTCGGTCTGCGTATCACACTGTACACGATAGCGGTTCTGGCTGCTTTCGATGGTATTGAGGGCTATGTAATCAGTTGTATGCTTCTGGTTCTGGCTATCCTGTTCGTACTGGCAGGCTTCCCGCTCCGCATGGCTCCTCTCCGAATTTACGGTTTATGTCTTGCCATGTTTGCGGTGATAAAGCTTTTGATGATTGATGTAGAACACGATAACTCCATGGAAACCGTTCTTTGCTTCCTGGGCGCCGGCATTTTATGTTTTGCCATCAACTTTATATATAACCACGTAAAAAAGAGATTCAAAAACGAGTAAATGAATCTTTTATCTTCCGGGAACCTCTGTCTTAGGGCAGAGGTTCTTTCCTTTCACAAACAATCACATTATAATAACTCCCATACTTTTCTTTTCCCCTCAACAATGGTATAATATTCGCGAAGGCAAAGTAAGTGTATCGTCTGAAGTGCAGCGGATGTTTACATCCGCAAGCACTACAGACGATACACGAGCGCGCACGCGAGTCTTGAAAACAAAGTTTTCAAGACTTTGCCGAGCGAATACAATATACACAAACGCACGCGAGTCTTGAAAACAAAGTTTTCAAGACTTTGCCAAGCGAATACAATATACACAAACACACGTAAGCCTTGGAAACGGAGGAATATAAACATGAAGCACTTCCTATCTTCTTTCTTGTTATTAACCGTATTGTTTCTTTTTTCCGGTTGCGCAAAGGAAGAACTTGTACCGACGGTTGACTTGAATGAGCTGAACGACCTACCGGTCGTTATTATCGAAACCAAAAACACCGGCAAGTCCGTTATGGATTTTGTGACCGAACCGGTAGCCTCCCACGTATCGGAAGCCATCGCTTCCTGGACTCCGGGCTATGAAATGCCGCCGGCACCGTATTACGAGGCATGTACCGTCACACTGACAGACGCCGATAAAACCGTACTGTTAGACGGGGTTAACGCCGATGTAAAGGTTCGAGGCAACTGGACTACCTCCTACGACAAAAAACCCCTTCGGATTAAATTCGAAGAATCACAAACCATGCTGGGTTTAAACGACGGAGCTACCTTTAGAAACTGGGTACTTCTGGCGGAATATAAAGATGCCTCCATGCTTCGTAACAAAACCGCTCTTGCCATCGCAAGAGAGATGTTGGCCGAGGACGAACTCTACGCCTCGGATGCAGCTTTTGTAGAGGTGGTGATTAACGGGCAGTATTGGGGTGTTTATCTGTTGGCGGAACAACAGCAGGTGAACAAAGACCGGGTAGATATTACAGAAGTCCCGGAGGGCTATACAGGCACGGACATCGGTTATTTCCTGGAATTTGACAGTTATTTTTGGACGGAAGACCCATTGCAACAGTTCCGTGTGGATTACGCCAATAATGCCGAATTGATTCCGTTTGACGGAGAAGACGGAAACGGTGAAACCATGAAGTGCTTAAGCGACCCGGAATACGGTTACAAAAGCGATATCGGAATGACAATTAAGAGTGACATCTATTCCGAAGAACAAAGGGATTTTATTTCCTCCTTCGTAAATAACGTCTATAACATTATGTATGCCGCCGCTTATAAGGACGAGGCTTACGTTTTTGACGATACCTATTCGGAAATCCGTAAAACCACGGAAATCACACCGCAGGAAGCAGTGGAACGGGTGGTAAATGTCTCCTCTCTGGCAGATGCTTACCTGATAAACGAACTGCTTTGTGATGCGGATGTTTACCTCACCAGTTTCTATATGAGTGCAGACTTTGGGCCGGATGGTGATAAAAAACTGACCTTTGAAGCACATTGGGACTTCGACTCCGCCCTAGGCAACAAGGATCGTTGTCTGGACGGCACCGGATTCTATGCTGCCAATATTGTACCGGATGTAAACGGCGGCCCGGGAAACGGCGGTGATTATAACTCCATTAATCCTTGGCTTGCGGTATTGGCTTACGAGGACTGGTATCGGGAGATTATCTCCGAAAATTGGACAAAAACCTACGACTCCGGCGCATTCGACCGGGTTTATGCCATGATAGAAACCGATCAAAGCCTTTATTCGGAGGCCTTTGACCGAAATTATGAAAAGTGGGACAATATCAACAACCGTTCCTCTTTCGAGCAGGAATTGTCCTGGAAATCCGCTGCATGCAGTACACAAGCGGAGGCAACCGATTTCCTTCTGGAATGGTTACAAAGCCGTGTGGAATTTTTGAACGAATACTGGCATTCTTAATCCGGCGTTACCGGGTTCCCTCCCCTATGAACCGGGTTCAAAACTGCCCTTTTCCGCACATACAATCACTCAAGCGGCAAATTGTACGACATACTTCACGAAAAGAACGGCGCAGACAAAGACATTGTCTGCGCCATTTTATATTTCCTGTATGACCGGAACCGTTACCCTGCTTTCTGTAAGACATAACGACCTCTCTTCCGCATACTCCGCCGAGGCATACACCTCACTGCTTCATACACGTTATACATCTTGTTATATCCTATGCCGGACCCGCTTTCCGGTTCCTCTTCCTTCTCAAAAACTTACAAAAGCCTCTATAAATTCCGCTCCATGGCCTCCGTAAGCTCTGCCTTGGACAGCGCACCACGAATACGCTCAACCTCAACTCCGTCCTTAAAGAAAATTAAAGTCGGAATAGACATTACCTTATACTCCATGCCGATTTCCTGGGACTCATCCACATCCAGCTTGTACACTCCGGCCTTTCCGGCATATTCCTCCGCCAACTGCTCCACCGCCGGCGCAATCATCTTGCATGGGCCGCACCAGGTAGCAAAAAAATCTACCAATACCGTACCTTTTACATCGGTTACTTTCTCTTTAAAATTCTCCGTGGTCAAAATCTCTGCCATATATCTCTCCTTTCTGTATGCCGCCTTCGACATACCTGCCTAAAATCTCACCGGTTTCCCGGTCTCTAACTTCTAATCTCTTACCGGCTTTCTTGCCACCATACGGTGAATCGGATTCCCCAGCGCGGAAAACTTTTCTTCATACTCGGTCATCACATTCCCTTCCGCATACGGACTATGATGCAAATCATAGGTCACCTCGGTCAGCTCCCAGCCGGCTTCCTTTGCCTCTTCCACCGAAAAATCAAACAGCCCGCGATTGTCCGTCTTAAAACAAATCTCTCCGTCCGGCTTTAAAAACTGCTCATACCGTGCCAAAAACTCCCTGGAAGTAAGTCTGCGCTTTGCGTGTCGGTCCTTCGGCCACGGATCGGAAAAATTCAGATAAATCCGGTCTACTTCTCCCTCCGAAAACACCTCCGGTAAAATTGCCGCATCTACGGAAAGAAATGTTAGATTCTTTAAATCTTCTCTTTCCTTTTTCTTTTCCACTGCACGTATCAATACACTTGCGTATTTTTCCACGCCGATATAATTTATATTCGGATTTTGTTCGGCTAACGTTGTTATAAACTTTCCCTTTCCCATACCGATTTCCACATGAAGCGGTGCATCGTTTCCGAAGCTCTCCTTCCACATGCCCCTTTTCTCCTGCGGATTCTGGGTTACATATTCACTGACTGCTATTTCTTCTCTTGCACCTTTTATATTTCTGAGTCGCATAATCCCTCCGAATGATCTCTTGTTTTGCTTCATTCTATCACAATTTTTTCCAAAAGACAACTTGCAATTTAATATACCGCATGCTATAATTACCATACAACTTCTATACAACTATCAGACAACTTTTTGCTGTCATATCAAAGGGGAGGTGTACAGCTTTTGCCGATTAAAAATTTACTGAAACACCGGCGTATTTCCCAATGGATTGTAAACTCCATTAACAACGGACATTTTAAGCCGGGAGACAAACTTCCTTCCGAGCACGCTCTGGCGGAGCAGTTCGACACCAGCAGACAGACCGTACGTCATGCTACCGAAGAGCTGGTACAGCGGGGCTTGCTGGCCAGACAGAGGGGAAGCGGCACCTATGTATGCGGCACCGCATTTCAGGAAGGTTACGCTCCGAAGCGTATCGGTGTTATCACTACCTATTTGGATGACTATATTTTCCCTGGCATTATCCGGGGCATCGAAGATGTCTTAACATCCCAGGGATATACCATTTCCCTCGGTATTACCCACAACCGTCATACGGACGAAACCGCTTGTCTGAACCGTATTTTGGAGGACAATGTGTGCGGTCTCATCGTAGAGGGCACCAAATCGTCCTTCCCGAGCCCGAATCTTCCGCTGTTTGAAGAGCTTCGTTCCCGTGGTGTACCGATGGTGTTTTTAAACGGCTACTACAGAGAGTTCTCCCAGTGCGGCGTATTTCAGGATGATGTTTCTGCCGGAAAATTACTGACGGAGCATTTACTGAACAACGGCCACCGTAAGTTTGCCGCCATCTTTAAAGCAGACGACCTACAGGGGCTGAAACGATTCGAAGGAATGTCCCTGGCCCTTACGGAAGCCGGCATTCCGATTGATGATCAGCGGATTCTCTGGTTTACGACGGAGGATATTCCGGATTTGTTTTCCGGTGAAATGGACTCCTTCGTCCTGAAACGTCTGGGCGATGCCACGGCGCTGTTATGCTACAACGACCAGATTGCAGCCGCAATTACCGAGTTGCTAAAACGAAACAATCGAACTATTCCGGAAGACATTTCCCTGGTAAGCTTCGATAATTCCCCGCTGGCGGCAGACGTAGCCTACGGCTTTACCTCTGCAATCTACCCTTCCACAGAAATCGGTACTGCTGCAGCAAAGCTTTTACTTCGCTGTATCAGAGACAATACGTTGCGGGAACATGTACGTCTTGCACCCGATATTTGTTATCGTTCCTCCGTCCGTAATCTGGCGGACGAGGCAAAATAATACATACGAAACAGCAAAGGAGAATTTTTATGTTAGAACAATTAAAAAAAGAAGTTTACGAAGCAAATATGCTTCTTCCGAAGTACGGCCTCATCACCTTTACCTGGGGTAATGTTTCCGGTATCGACCGCGAAAAGGGCCTTGTGGTAATCAAGCCGTCCGGCGTGGAATACGACAAGATGACCGCTGATGATATGGTTGTTGTGGATTTAGACGGCAATCGCGTGGAAGGTAAGTTAAATCCGTCCTCCGATACTCCGACCCATATCGAGCTTTATAAGGCATTTCCGAATATCGGCGGTGTTGTCCATACCCATTCCCGTTGGGCAACCAGGTGGGCCCAGGCAGGTCGTGGCATTCCTGCCTACGGCACCACTCACGGTGACTACTTCTATGGTGAAATCCCCTGCACCCGGAAGATGACCCCGGAGGAAATTGCAGGGGAGTACGAGAAAGAAACCGGCAACGTCATCATCGAGACCTTTGAAGGTAAATC
>JAZUBD010000281.1:0-1184 GCA_045638305.1 Lachnospiraceae bacterium | reverse complement strand
CTGGTGGAGGTACAGGCACTGGTTTCTCCTACCAGTTTTAATATGCCGCGCCGTACGGCGGCAGGCACGGATTACAATCGTGTCACGCTTTTGATGGCGGTGTTGGAAAAACGTCTCGGTATTTCTCTGGCAGGCTGTGATGCCTATGTAAATGTAGCAGGCGGTATGAAGATTACGGAACCGTCATTGGACCTGGCGATTGTGCTGGCGTTACTCTCCAGCTATCGCAACCGACCGCTTCCGCCGAGAACGGTAGCCTTCGGTGAAGTTGGTCTGACCGGTGAGATTCGTGCGGTGAATATGATGCAGGCCCGGATTGCAGAGGCGGAAAAGATGGGATACCGTACCGTCATTGTACCGAAGCGGAAGAAGGCCGAGGGTGAGAAAAAGGCCGAAAAGATTCAGGTCATTGAAGTGGCGACGGTGCAGGATTTGCAGTCGGTGCTGAGAAACCTGTAAGTGTAGGTCGGAAGAGGACGTAGAAGCGGGTGTTATCGGAAAAGACACACCCGGCAAAGTGTGTGGGAGAATGGGAACAGGAGGATGTTGGGAATGAAGAAACGTACAAAGATTGCGATAGGAATTGTTTGCGGTCTTTTCCTGCTCGGTTGCGGAGCGGGAGTGTTAATGCTTAAAAAGATTTCATCGGCGGGAGGTATCCGCTATTTATATAATTTAAAACATGACACTACGGGCATGGCGGCCACGGAGTATCATCCGGAGAACACGGAGGGAGCGGACGGTAGGGCCACTTGTACGACCCTTACGGACCCTTCTGTATTGGGAATTACCGAGACCATCCGTTTTACAAAGAGTGGCGAGACCCTTGTGTGGAACGAGGATTATGCGTATATGCGTCCGGAGCCGGTTTTCTTTGAGGATGAGCTGATTACCGGGCAGGTGGAAGGTATCTTTACCTTCCGGGGAAATTATCACAGAACCGCCACCTCTTACGGAACGGCGCAGATTGAAAACGAACGGTTTGCGGAAGACTTCTGGTCCTATGATACCGGAAAGCTTCTTAAGTCAAGCGGGACAAGCTATTGGTCCGGTAACGGCTGGACCGGGCAGCCGCTCATTATTTCCTGGCCTGAGGAGACAAAGCAGGTAATGAATTTGTATCCGGAAAAGAAGACGAAGGAAACTTTTACGGAAGTGATTTATTCCGGTATGGACGGATAAGT
>JAZUBD010000280.1:0-1755 GCA_045638305.1 Lachnospiraceae bacterium | reverse complement strand
ACAGCGACTGGGCCAACGGTGGCAGCAATAACTGGATGGCATGGCATTCCAAAACCGTGAATCCGGAGCTTCCGAAGGCGGACGGAAAGTGGCGTTTCATTCTTTACGATACCGAATTTTCCACCGGCTTGTACGGCAGTGACAGCACCCAATATAAGTATGATTTGTTGAATAAAATGTCCGTAGGCGACGGTGAGTTCAATTACCCGGATATCCTGCGAAATGCATGCAACAACGACGAGTTCCGACAACTGTTTTATGACAATTACCTCCGCATCATGGAGACCTGCTTTGCCCCGGATACGGTAAGCGCAAAGGTAGATTCCTACGTTGCCGCCTACAGCGAGGCAACTAAGGACACCTTCTTCCGGTTCGGATTGGACTGGGCAGCTTGGAACTACGAAGGTGAGGTGGACCAGTTTAAGGAGTATTTCTCCCGTCGTCCGAAGTATGCAAAGCGTTATCTAGAGACCTTTTGCGGTATAGAAACCGTGACCGAACCGGTTGCACCGGGCGGAAATCTGGTTGCTTCCGTAGAAAACTGGGACTACTACGGCCCTGCTGACATTTATACTGACCCGAAGGACAATTCCTTCCACGTAGATAACCCGCAAGTCTGCTGGAATATCTGGGATATCCAGTCCCAGGCCTGCGATATCACCTTAGAAGAAGGCTGTACCTATCGCCTCACTTTTGAGGCTTCCTGTACCGCTTCTTCAAACTTTGACATCGGCTTTAACCGTTATGACGGTTTTGGATACCCGACCTGCTTCTGGACCGGTACTACCCTGACTCCGGAACTGTCTTCCTATGAGTACGAGTTTTCCGTAGACAGCGAAACCTTCTCCGACTGGCGTCTCTGCTTTAACTACGGACACGGAAAGGGTAACTTTGTAGTCAAAAACGTGGTTCTGACAAAAATAGCGGAATAACAACAAAGCGCCTGCAAAATGACTTGCAGGCGCTTTTTCGCTTTCTATTCGGTTTCTTATTCCTCCGGACTTCTGTCAGCTTACCTCCACTTCCACCTCTTTGTCCTATTTCTCATAAAGTCATGCCTTTGCGCTAAAATCTCCGCAAAGGTCACCGTAGAAGGAAAGCACCGTTGCACCCTCCAAGAAGTCCGTGGCAACCTCTTTCGACTCACCGAAGCGATGTGCAATGGCTAAGTACCGATTCCCTAACTGACGAATGACAAGCTGCTCCCCTACAGGCTCCAGATAACTTTCCGTATCACAGGAAATTCGGATAGTCTTACCTTCTTTGATAATCGGTGCCGCCTTACGGTAAAAGTCCATGCCCTCATCAATGCATGCCCACTGTTCCTCGGACAATTCGTAAATGTCTCCGCTGATGCACATACGTCCAAGGAGCGTATTTATAAGGGAATATTGCAATCTCTGAAGGCTGTCTTCCTTACGTAGCACCGCCCAAATTTGGCTCTGCTCCGGACGAATCACGCGGTGTAAGTTCGCCGCAATAATCGGAATACAGGTAATCTCGTGAGCATCGGAAAAGCTGGCCTGGGAAGAAATCTCCATCATGGACGGCTCCAAACGATGTCCCCCGCTGGAACAATTTTCGATGACAATATCCGGAATCTCCTCTTTTATCTTGCGGAAGAAGGCCTGGGATGCCAATGCATACTTACGTACGCCTTCTCCGAAGCCTTCCGGGTCATCACAGCCCATACCGATGGTATCGTTGTAATCTACTTTTATATATCCGAAGCCGCAATCCTTTAACAGCAAGTCG
>JAZUBD010000279.1:0-2522 GCA_045638305.1 Lachnospiraceae bacterium | reverse complement strand
AAATGCCGTCCATGATATCCAACGGTTCTTTTGCCAGCTTTTTCTCAAAAATCTGCATTTCCAGTAAAATATTTTCCCGCTCCATCCAAATTCCGCCGTTTTCCGGTCCATGGTCATCATAACGATTCTTTCTTCTTGCCTCCTCAGGGGTAACAAAGACCAGTTCAAAACCTTCTTCGGCTTCCTCTGCATCCAGATTCTGCTCGCCCACCTCATCCAGAACTTTACACTTATAGTTAAAATTCTCCTGTTCAAATACCGTCTCCGGAAAACGAGTGCTCTTGTTTAACCGCAGAGCTCCACCGTATTCTTTGATACTTTCCGGAATCACAATCAAACCGGTTTCTTCCTTCACTTCACGAATCAAGGCCTCCTCGTAGGTCTCCCCTTCGTCAATTCCGCCCCCCGGAAAGCCGTAATAATCGTTTTCTATTTTATGTACCAGCGCAAGCTTTCCGTCCTTTTCGATAATTCCGCGTACCGTCGGACGTAAATCATGCCGCCAGTTCTCATCATAGTCATGTAAATCTAAGGTAAATAAGCGTCTCATAGGCTTCTCCCTTCTCGCAGCATCTCCGCCTACAGATTCTCACACTTCCCGTACAAATCCACCGTCAACGACTCAACAAAACAATTCGTTAACTCCTTCTTTTCCTCCCAAATCCGGCGTGCCTTCTCCGTCCGCATCGGGTTTACCTGCATTTGTTTTAAGGAAAACTTCTTAATATGTTCCAAGATAGACTCAAAGCTCACATCCTCTTTCGTAGCCTGAATCCACGCATCCATCACAATGCCGTGAGCTCCCGTATCGTCGAATAAGTCTGCCTCCATCAAAAGCACCAGTTCCAGAGGGGTATCTGCATCGAAAAGCACACTTTTATCGGAATGCCTTGCAATCAAATCACAGATAAATTCCGCTTTTTCCGACGGATACCCGATCGAATCCAAATATTCCCGCCAAAGAACAGCACCGTCTTCGGCATGAGAATGCATATCCTCCTTGTTTAAAGAATAGCCGATATCATGGAAAATCGTTGCAATCTGCAATGCCTCCATGTCAATCTCATAGGAAAAATCCTCCGCCAGAATCATCATCCAACGATACACCCGTTCCGTATGCTCAAAACGACTGTATTTGATTCGGTTTTTCGACACTCCGCCGTGTTTGTCGTAGGCTGCAAGGCTTTCTTTTACATAGTCAAAAAGAGTTTCATATGCAATTGTTGGTGTATCCATGGCTTCCCTCCCTTTCGGTATCTCTACCGTACATTCGTGAAACATATCCCATCTTTCAAACTATCACTACTTCCCCGGACACAAAAATCCCGCAAACTCAAACTGATACAACAGAACGGAATTCCCGAACATATCGATTTCCTCACCTACAGCTTCTCCCGCAAGAATCTGCTTTGCTCCCGCAATCAGCTTCGGAATAATTCCCGGCTCTACGCTCACGGTGCTGTGGGAGGCATACACCTCATCAAACCGTCCCTCGTATGCGGAAAGTTTCTCAAGGCTGTCGATATAGTGAGACAGATTCCGATGATTTCCGAACATAAAGATACGTCCGTCCTGAATGGAATCGCCACCGATTAAAACTCTATTGTTTACATCTAAAATAGCAATACTGCCCGGTGTATGTCCCGGCAAATCAATGATTTCAAGCGGTCTTTCGCCTAAATCAATCACATCTCCCTGCTTTACCGGCACAATCGCTACCGTTCCGCCGTTTGCTCTGTACAATGCTTCTTCCTTTGCTCCCATGTACACAACCTCAAATGCGTTATTTCCGGAAATATGATCTCTGTCCGCATGAGTGTTGATCAGCTTCACCGGAAGATCCGTAATACCTTCCGCAATCTCCCTTGCATCCGGAGTATTCATGCCGCTGTCAACTAATAGCGCTTCCTTGGTTCCGGTCAACAAAAACATACGAACCATACCGTCCTCAATACGCCAGGTGTTCTCATTCATTTGAATAATTTCGCTCATAGGCATCCTCCTTACACAATTCGCTTAAACTTCTTCTCTATCTCCTGCTTTGTCATGGAAATCGTCGTCGGTCTTCCGTGCGGACAATGATACGGATTATCCAAGGTAAGAAGCAGGTCAATCATGGCCTTCGCTTCCTGCTGGGACAGTACCATGTTGCCTTTTACCGCCGCCTTACAGGACATGGAAGCCACTTTTTCCACCAATACCTCCGGACTTCCATAGAGCTTTTCCGCTACCAATTCGTCAAGTAACTGCATAAACAGCTCGCCGCCGGTCAGTCCGCACAAATCTGCCGGCACACCGGTCACCTTATAATCCCTACCGCCGAAATGCTCAAACTCAAACCCCAGACGCTTTAATACCTCCGCCTGTGCCTGTAATACCTCTTCCTCGCGAAGAGAAAGGCTGGCAATGTACGGCGGTGCAATCTGCTGGGTCAGCATATCCTTTTCCCGGATACGCTTCATGGTCTGCTCGAACAAAATCTTCTCATGAGCCGCATGCTGGTCAATCATAAACAACTGACC
>JAZUBD010000278.1:0-3384 GCA_045638305.1 Lachnospiraceae bacterium | reverse complement strand
GTGATTTTTGATTTGGACGGTACGGTGGTGGATTCCATGTGGATGAAACTTTGGCACCGGGAGAATACCGGCCGCTGACGGAGGAAGAATTACGGACGTTGCAGGAAAGTGTAAGGAGTGAGGGATAGCGTGTTAGAAGGAATCAAAGCGGTGATTTTTGATTTGGACGGTACGGTGGTGGATTCCATGTGGATGTGGGAAGCTATCGATATCGAATATCTGGACCGGTTCGGCATTCCTTTGCCGCCGGATTTGCAGAAGAAGATATCCGGGATGAGTTTCCGGGAAACGGCGGTATATTTTAAGGAGACGTTTGATATTCCGGATAGTTTGGACAAAATCAAGTCCGATTGGAACGAGATGGCCATGGACAAGTATTGTAACGAAGTACCGTTGAAGCCGGGAGTACTGGACTTTTTAAAAAAGTTAAAGGATCGGGGCATCAAAACCGGAATTGCTACCAGCAATTCCAAAGAGCTGGCCTTTGCGGTGTTGGATGCGTTGGGGTTACGACCGTACTTTGATGAGGTCCATATGTCCTGTGAGGTGCGGACGGGAAAGCCGGCACCGGACATTTACCTTTTGGTGGCAGATTATTTAAAGGTGGCGCCGGAGCATTGTCTGGTATTTGAGGACATTTCCGAGGGAATACAGGCAGGGAAGGCTGCCGGGATGAAAGTATGCGGCGTGGAAGACGCGTTTTCCGCCGATTACCGGGAAGAAAAGAAACAACTGGCGGATTATTACATTACTCATTATGATGAGATTGTTTGGTAAGGAGAAGTAACATGAAGCGGACAGAGCGTTGTGAATACGGACGCATCAATGCGGAAAAGAAGAAAAATATCATCGGAGCCCTTTCTATGGTGGCCATCGGTGTGGCGATTTTTGTTTTGGGATTGTGTCTCAATAAGTTTGAAAAGACAAATATCTTTACGGTGGTGGCGGTTTTGTTTGTACTTCCGATGGCACGGTATCTGACTACGGTTATTGTTTTACTCAAGTATAAGACGCCGGATAAGGCGTTGTATGAGCAGGTAAAAGCCGCTGTTCCGGAAGGAAGTGTGCTGTTTTCCGATTATGTATTTACCTCCGGGGAGCGTGCCATGGGGATGTCCTTTTTTGTGCTGACAGGCAATGAACTCATCGGCCTTGCCATGAGCGATAAGGAAAAGACGGACAAGATGACGGAATATCTGGGGGCGGAACTGAAGCGTCGGCAGATTCCGGGGAAGGTAACGGTACATAAGGAACGGGACAAATTTTTCTCTGCATTAAAGCGGATAGAAAAGGCGACCCGGACTGAGGAAGAGATGCAGGAGTTAATCGAGTTTTTGCGTTCCCTGGCAGTATAAGAGGACGATAGGACAGGAGAGTCTATGAAAAAGATAGTAGTATCGAAAAACGAAGCGGGACAAAAGCTCTTAAAGCTTCTTGCAAAGTATTTGAATGCGGCACCCCAAAGCTTTCTGCATAAGATGCTGCGGAAAAAGAATATTACTTTAAACGGGAAGAAGGCAGACGGTTCGGAGCTTTTACGGGAGACCGACGAGGTCTGCCTGTTTTTGTCGGAGGAAACCATTGCGTCCTTTCAGGGGAAGAACGGTGGAAACACGACAGTAGTAGAACAAAAGGAGATTACGAAGAAAACGAAGGAATTGTCCGATATCCGGGTAGTATACGAGGATGAGGATGTCCTGATTTTAAATAAGCCGGCTGGAGTATTGTCCCAAAAGGCAGTGCAGTCGGATTATTCCTTAAATGAATGGGTCATCGATTACTTACTGGAGCAGGGAAAGCTTACGAAAGAAGACCTGCAGACCTTTCGCCCCGGGGTATGTAACCGTCTGGACCGGAATACCAGCGGACTTATAACGGCGGGAAAGAGTCTTGTGGGACTGCAGACCCTTTCGGAACTGTTTAAGGAACGGACGGTGCACAAGGATTACCTTTGTATCGTGCAGGGAGCGGTAAAGAATGGCAGTCGTTTACAGGGGTATCTGGAAAAGGATGCCCGGACCAATAAAGTGACGGTGGAACCGAAAAAACGCTCGGAGGAGAGCTCCTACATTGAGACGGAGTATACGCCGGTGACTACAAACGGCAACTATACGTTACTCAGAGTAAGATTGATTACCGGTAAGACCCACCAGATTCGTGCTCATCTGGCGTCTGTTGGACATCCGCTTCTCGGAGATGCAAAGTACGGAGCTCCGGCTGTGAACAGGCAACTCCGTGATCGTTTTAGTTTAAAGTACCAGTTGCTTCATGCGGCGTATCTGGAATTTCCGGAGAAGCTGTCCGCTTGTGAGACGCTTGCAGGAAAGAAGCTTGTCGCACCGGTGCCGCAGCAGTTTTTACAGATTGCAAAGGAACTGGGCGTGTATGACCGCTGTCTGAGCGATGAGGGATGATAACGGGCCGCACCGGGACGAGGCTACCGAAGCGTGCCGGGGCGAACTTATGAGGATGGGGATTACACACAGAAAGGAGCAGGAAGATGGGAGAGTGGAATTCGCGGGGCCTGCGAGGCTCTGCTTTTGAGGAATTAATCAATCTGACCAACGAACGCTATCGGGAATTGGGACTGGCTCTGATTCAGAAGGTGCCGACGCCGATTACCCCCATTGAAATCGACCAGAAGACCAGACACATTACCCTGGCGTACTTTGAAAAAAAGAGTACCGTAGACTATATCGGTGCGGTACAGGGGATTCCGGTGTGCTTTGATGCCAAGGAATGTGCGGAAGATACCTTTTCCTTACAGAACGTACATGAGCACCAGTTTGAGTTTATGGAGGCTTTCGAGCGGCAGGAGGGCGTGGCGTTTCTTCTCATATACTACACCGTAAAGGAGCAGTATTATTATTTGCGGTTTGAAAAGCTAAAGGAGTTTTACGAGCGTATGCGGTCCGGCGGAAGAAAGAGCTTCCGTTTTGAAGAATTGGAGGAAGAGTTTTTTCTGCCGAAGGGAAAGAACGTGCCGGTGCCGTATTTGGAGGCTATGCAGAGGGATTTGGATATGAGGGAGGAGTAGTTTTTTACGAAACAAAATTGTTATGTGACAATTTCTTGACATACATGGTAAAATAGAGTAAAATATAGGGTGGAGTGTTTTTATTAACGAATGAAAACGTGTTTTGCTGTCTGAAGGACGGCAAGAAGGAGGGAACTATGATTTGCAGTAATTGTGGCAAGGAATATGCGGATGATGTAAAGTTCTGTACCGAGTGCGGTACGGCTTTGACCGCAGCAGAAGCAGTAGCCGAGAAGGTTGCAGAGACCGTAGAAGAAGTAAAGGAAGCGGTAGCTGAGGAAGCTGTGGAGACCGTAGAAGAAGTAAAGGAAGCGGTAGCTGAGGAAGTTGCGGAAGCAGTAGAGACC
>JAZUBD010000277.1:0-1900 GCA_045638305.1 Lachnospiraceae bacterium | reverse complement strand
GGACAGATGTTTCTTGTGATGGCGGAAAAGAAGCCTGCCGAGGGCTACGCCGGTATGGGAAGTGTAGATACAGAGCCGGCGAAGCTTGTGGCAAAGGTTCCGGTGCAGAAGGATACGGTAACTCTTCGGGCGGTATGCGATTTTTCGCTCGGAACGGATACGGCGGAGTTTTTCTTTAATGAGAATAGTGAGGGGAATGCTTCGGAGTTTGTTAAGCTCGGTGATACCCATAAGTTGTTCTTTAAGTTGGACCATTTTGTGGGTTGCCGTTTCGGACTGTTCCTGTTTTCCACGAAGGAGACCGGCGGTGTGGCGGAGTTTTCAAAGTTCCGGTACCGGACCGAATTGTAAGAAGATTAAAAATGCGTCGTGAAACGGCAAACAAAGATGATTTAATAACGGAGGAAAGAGGATGACGAATTTAGAATTAAAAGCAAAGTGGGAAGAGAAATTTAAAGGGTTGAAGCTTGCGAGTACGTTAAAGGAAGTGGGCCTTGATACGCCGGTAATGACCCAGCGTCTGGGTGCTGACCCGTATGCGATTGTATACGAGGGTAGAGTGTATCTGTATATGACAGGCGATTTGTATGAGTATGATGAGGAAGGTAATCTTAAGCCGAACAGCTATCAGCTCATTAACAAGTTAAATGTAATCTCTTCCGATGACCTTGTAAACTGGACCGACCACGGTACCATTTTTGCGGCTTCCGCCACCGGTGCGGCAAAGTGGGGCAACAACTCCTGGGCTCCGGCAGTGGCCTACAAGGAAATCGACGGAAAGATGAAGTTTTTCGTGTATTTCGCAAACAGCGGCAACGGTATCGGTGTGGTAACCTCCGACAGCCCGGTAGGACCGTTTGTGGATCCGCTTAACGGACCGCTCATTTCCCGTCAGACCCCGAATTGTGCATGGGTATCCTGGTTGTTTGACCCGGCTGTGCTGGTGGATGACGACGGCAACGGTTATATTTACTTCGGCGGCGGTCCGGGTAAGTCCTTTGCAGAGCCGGGGACCGGACGTTGTGCAAAGCTTGGTGCGGATATGATCAGCATCGAGGGCGAGGCAGTAACCATGGACATTCCGTATTTATTCGAGGATTCCGGTATCAATAAAATCGGCGATACTTACTACTATTCCTATTGTGTCAACTGGAACGTAGACGAGGCGGGTACAAAGAAGTTCGGTTTCAATAACGCGGACATTGCATACATGACCTCTAAGAATCCGTTGGGACCGTTTGAGTATCAGGGCGTGGTACTTCGTAATCCGGGCTATTATTACGGCTGTTACGGTAACAATCATCACTGCATGTTTGAATTCAACGGAGAGTGGTATATCGCATATCATACGCAGATTTTAGAAAGAATGATGGGCATTTCCGGCGGCTACCGCAGTACTGCGATTTCCAAGGTTACGGTGGCAGAGGATGGCAGCCTTCCGACGATTCCGTGTGTGGACCGCCATTCCTTGGTACAGCAGAAGTACTTGAATCCGTACGCGAGAGTGGAAGCGGAGACCATGGCAACCATGGGAGGACTGAACACTGCCCAGGCGGATGAAGTAAGTAAGGCGTGCGGTTCCGGTAATATGGAGCTTTGCGACATTCATGACGGTTCCTGGCTGGCGTTGTACGGTGTGGATTTCGGTACCGAAGGTGCAACGAAGTTTACGGCAGCGGTAAAGGCAGCCGGCGGAGAGGGTGCAATCCAGATTCGTCTGGACAGTCCTTACGGCGAGGTTGTGGGATATCTGGAAATCGGTGAAGAAGCAAAGGGAACGGACTACAAAGAGATTACCGTAGAGTTGCTAAAGAAGGTAACCGGTGTGCATCGTCTGGTATTTATCTTCTGCGGGGAAGACTACACCGTGGATTACTGGAAGTTTCAATAAAAGTTTGGA
>JAZUBD010000276.1:0-11923 GCA_045638305.1 Lachnospiraceae bacterium | reverse complement strand
CCTTTGTATTAAATGTGTGCTTAAATGCGCTCTTTATTTACGGATTGTTCGGAGCTCCGAAGCTGGGCGTGCTGGGTGTGGCGATTGCTACTTCTGTATCACGAGTCATTGAACTTATCGGATGCTTTGTGGTATCGGCATGTAGTAAAGATGTAAAACTGAAGCTTTCCTATATGTTTATCAAAAACAAAATCTTGTTTAAGGACTTTGTACGTCTGTCCCTGCCGGCCCTAGGGAACGATATCGTCTGGGGTGTGGCCTTTTCCATGTACGCGGCAATCATCGGCAACATCAGCGATGATGCGGTAGCAGCCAATGCGGTGGCGGTGGTCGTGCGTAATTTCGGTACGATTTTCTGTTACGGTATCGCCAGCGCAGGCGGTGTTTTGATCGGCAAGATTATCGGCGAGAACGATTTGGAGGGTGCGAGATCAGGAGCGAAAAAGATGATGAAGCTGACAGTCATCAGCGGAATTATCGGTGGTGTTATCGTGCTTTTGGCATCTCCGGGTGTACTGTGGTATTCCGAAAATTTTTCGGGCCTGACACCGACGGCGCTTTCTTATTTGAAGTGGATGCTGATTATTAATTCTTATTACATATCCGGAACGGCGGTAAATACGTCTCTCATTGCGGGAATTTTCCGGGCGGGAGGAGACAGCAAGTTCGGATTTATTTGCGATACCATCGATATGTGGTGTTACGCTATACCGCTGGGGCTGTTGGCAGCCTTTGTATTTAAGTGGCCGGTGATGGTGGTGTATTTCCTGCTTTGTACCGACGAGTTTGTAAAATGGCCGTGGGTAATCAAGCATTATAAGAGCGGAAAGTGGCTCAATAATATAACAAGAGACGATTGGGGACAAGGAAACGAAGTGTAGGTCGTAAGGTGCGAGGCGCATAAAGCGTAAGCCGATGAGAAACACGAAAGAAGAGAGGAGTGTGTTAGTATGCCACCGATGGGAGGTCCGATGGGACGCGGATATTTAACGGAAGAAGAAAAAGAGAATAAGCCGAAGGTTACGTTGCCTTTATTAAAACGTATTTTTTCCTATTTGCTACCGTACTGGAAGCAGATGTCAATTGTGCTGGGGTGTATTGTACTGTCTTCCGTACTGGGACTTTTGCCGTCTGTTTTGACGGGACGCATTATTGATGAAGGTTTGCTGGGACAGAACATGAAGATGCTGATTATCCTGATTGTGGCATCTCTCGGCGTCAGTCTCGGTTCCAATCTGATTCAGGTAGGAGAGAGTTACTTAAACAACTGGATTGCACAGCATATTACCTTTGACATCCGCAATAAGATGTTTAAGCATCTGCAGAAGATGTCTCAGAATTTTTTTACGTCCAACAACCAGGGTGACATTATTACCCGTATGACCAGCGATATTTCGGGCGTGGAACGTGTGATTACCAGTACCTTTACCTCGATTTTGTCCAATTCCATTACCTTAATTTGTGCGGTAGTGATTATGTATCGGGAAAACTGGATTCTGGCAACGGTGGGTGTGCTTGTGATTCCGTTGTTCACCATTCCGACCCGCTGGGCGGGAAAGACACGTTGGACCCTGACCAGAGAGGCCCAGGAGTGTAATGATAAGATTAACGGTATTTTAAACGAGACCTTGTCCGTTAGCGGTCAGCTTCTGGTAAAGCTGTTCGGCAAGGAAGAGTACGAGTACGACCGTTATGAAAAGGCAAATAAGCAGATGATCGGACTTCATATCAAGGAAAGCATGGCAGGCCGCTGGTTCCGCGTGGTCATTAACACGTTCTCCAGCGTGGGACCGATGCTGTTGTACCTGGTGGGCGGTATTCTGATGATGAAGTATGACGCCAACCTTTCCGTGGGTGATATCACGGTGCTGGTAGCTCTTTTGGGAAGAATGTACGGACCGGTGAATTCTTTGCTGAACATCCAGGTGGAGTGGATTCGTTCTATGGCACTGTTTACCCGTATTTTCGAGTATTTCGATATGCCGGTGGAGATTCAAAATGCGGAAGACGCCGTTACTCCGGAAAAGGCAGAGGGTAACGTGGAATTCCGCAATGTAGAGTTTTCTTATACGCCGGAGAGAACGATTTTAAAGGACATTAATTTTGAACTAAAGAGCGGAAACAGTATCGCTATTGTGGGTCCATCCGGTTCCGGCAAGAGTACCATTATCAATCTGATTCCTCGTTTATATGACGTGTGCGGAGGTCAGGTCACTTTCGACGGTGTGGATGTGCGGAAGCTTGATTTGGATTTTCTGCGGGAAAACATCGGTATTGTCAGCCAGGAAACCTATTTGTTCAACGGAACGATTCGTGAAAATTTGTTGTATGCGAAGCCGGATGCAACGGAAGAAGAGTTAATCGAGGCTTGTAAAAAGGCGAACATATACGAGTTTGTACAGAAACAGGAGAAGGGGCTGGACGCTGTTGTAGGAAATCGGGGACTCAAGCTTTCCGGCGGTGAAAAGCAGCGTATTTCCATTGCCCGTGTATTGCTTAAAAATCCGGCATTGTTTATTTTTGATGAGGCAACCTCGGCGTTGGACTCCATATCCGAGAGCAAGATTCAGGAGGCTATCGACCCGATTATTCATTCCAGAACCAGTATTTTGATTGCCCATCGTTTGTCCACGATTCTTGCGGCAGACGAGATACTGGTCATCAAAGACGGTGTCATTGCGGAGCGGGGCGTGCATTCCGAGTTGGTAAAGGCCGGCGGCACCTATACCGAGCTGTATGAAACTCAGTTCGGCAAGGCGTTTGCAGAAGAAAAAGAAGCAGAGAAGGAATAAAAGAGGAGAACAATAATCATGGGACGAGTTTCGACAAAAGAGAATAAAAACATCTATCAGCTTCGGCGAGAGGAACTGGGATTATCCAGAGAAAAGGCAAGCGAGCTTTTTGAAACTATGCCGGCGGAGCGTATCGAGAAAATCGAAAGCGAAAAGTCGCTGCCTCATCCGGATGAGGTGTTACTGATGTCAGAGGCCTATAAGATGCCGAATTTGTGCAATCATTATTGTGCCAACGAGTGTCCCATCGGAAAGCAATATGTACCGGAGATTAAAATAAAGGACCTCTCTCAGATTGTGCTGGAGATGCTGGCTTCCTTAAACTCTATGAACAGAAAGCAGGAGCGCCTCATTGAAATCACTGCCGACGGAAGGATTGAGGGAGACGAAATCAAGGACTTTATCCATATTCAGGAGGAACTGGAGAAGATATCCATTACAGTAGAGACCCTGCAACTTTGGTCCGAGCAGATGCTGGCCAACGGTGCGATTGATATTGAAGCCTACAGCGCCTATAAAAAGAAAGAGTAAGGGAAGAAAAAGAAAACGAGGGAGACATTTTGACCGATCGTCAGGATGTCTCTTTTTGTTGTAGAAAAGTAGGTAGAACAGCAGGACCGATATTCTATTTTGCTAAAATGAGTGAAATAGCGATGGGTATTTTGCTGCGACAGACATTTTTTTTGACGTCGGGGCGCTGTATAATGTGTACATACAAAGGGCTGAGGGGTGTCACTTTGAGGAGACAATCGATAAGGAGAAGGCAGGATGGACGAGGAGCAAACAGAAGGCAAAAATCGTAATGATAGGAATGAGTGGGGGAAGACGTTGTGTTGGGAGGAGCGGCTTTCGGTAATACGGACCATGTTTCCCTTTGTCAGTACGAAAGCGGCGTTGCAGGAAAAGCATTTTGTAAAAGGATATGCTTGTTCCTGTCGGATATTTGCGATGGAGAACCGAGAAGAGTGGGCTTCCGTGAAAAAGTATCTGGAACCGGCGCTGGAAGCGTACCAACGGTCCTATGAGGAGGCCGGAACTCCGGAAGCTGTTGCAAACCTGTTGTGGGCATTGTGTCTGGGACATACTCTCGCTTTGGACGTGGAAACGGTGGGAGCAGAGAGTGAAGAGTATACCCGCAGTTGCTACGAAACAGGACGGTTGCTCATTAACATTTTGAGGGAGTTCAACGAATATGAGGCGTTGGCGGAGTATTATAAAACGTTACTGCACGTGATAGGGATGGACGGTAACGGGGCGGGAGCAGAGTTTCGTGTAGCGGGGGGAAGAACCTGACGGAGGTGGAGTGATGTCTGTGAAGGAAAGAATTGTGGCGATTCGTCTTGCGGAGAAAGTGGAGCGGAATAGGGAATATGCGGATGGGATAGGAGTGTCTGTCACAAAGGGCAAGGGAGTAGAAAGCGGGGAGTGGGAGAAAAGCGTGAGGCGTGGGAAACGATAGCGGTGAGTAGAAAAAGAGAATAGGGATAGGGAGAGAAAGTAAGAGATAAAGGCCGGAACCGGTGATTTTTGGGAGAATCATCGGGATCGGCTTTTTGTGTTTTTGCGAGGGGATATACGTTGCGAAAAACTTTTATTTGTGATATTATGGGCTCGGAATATACAGAACCATAGAGAATTGAATTTGTAACTTGGAGGAATAAATGATGCAGTATCGCAATGATAAATACGGAAATCCGATTTCCGTGCTGGGCTATGGATGCCTGCGGTTTACGAAAAAATCCGGGAAAATTGAGTTTGAGAAGGCGGAGCAGGAGATTCTGGCGGCTTATGAGGCGGGCGTGAATTATTATGATACCGCATACATTTACGGCGGAAGCGAGGAGTTTCTCGGAGAGGTGTTTGAAAAGCACGGTATCCGGGATAAGGTGAAGATTGCGACGAAGCTTCCCCACTATTTGATGAAGAGCAAAGAGGGCGTGGAGAAGACCTTTGCGGAGGAACTGCGCCGTCTGCGGACCGACCATGTGGAGTATTATCTTATGCACATGCTGACGGATGTGAAGACCTGGGAACGGTTGAAGGAGCTGGGCATTGAGGAGTGGATCCGGGAGAAGAAGGAAACTGGTGCCATCGGGCAAATCGGCTTTTCCTATCACGGCAATTCGGATATGTTTTGTCAGCTCATTGATGCTTACGACTGGGATTTTTGTATGATTCAGTATAATTATCTGGATGAGAATTCCCAAGCCGGGAAAAAGGGCTTACAGTATGCCGCATCGAAAGGAATTCCGGTGTGGATTATGGAGCCGCTTCGGGGGGGACGTCTGGTGAACGGACTTCCGGAGAAGGCAAAGAAGCTCTTCGCGGACCATCCGAGCAAGCGGACCCCGGCGGAATGGGGCTTTCGTTGGCTTTGGAACCAACCGGAGGTGACCTGTGTCTTGTCCGGCATGAATTCCTTAGAGATGGTGCGGGAGAATGTGGCCAATGCGGACGCGTCCCGGCCGGGCGAGTTTACGCCGGAGGACGAGGCCTTGATTGCAAGTGTGGTAGAGTCCATTCACGAGAAGATGAAGGTGGGCTGTACAGGCTGCGGCTATTGTATGCCGTGTCCTCGGAAGGTGGATATTCCGGGTGTTTTTTCGGTGTATAACAAGCGGTTTACCGACGGAAAGAGAAAGGCGTTAAAGGAGTATATTTGGTGTACCCTGCTTCGAAAGGACTCCACAGCGGCGTCCAACTGTATCGGATGCGGCAAGTGCGAGACTCACTGTCCGCAACAGATTAAAATCCGGGAGGAGCTACAGAATGCCAGGAAGGAGCTGGAGGGACCGGTGTATAAGGCGGCAAAGTTTGTGGTAAAGAAGTTTATGAAGTACTAAAACATGACCGGAGTCACATTGTAAATCGATTTGTGTTGTGGTATGATAAATACGGTGATGCATATGTCGGATAATAAAATGATACGGTTTTTATGGGCTACAATTCTAACGGTAGGACTTTGTGTACTTGCCAGATTTCATGCAGAGTATTTCATGGGATGTCTCTTATGTGGGGCAGCCCTTATTGTGGTATTTCAGTTACAAAGTTTATCGGATGAGCAAAGGTGGAGTTCTTTGGTAGTACAAGGAATTCTTTCTTTGCTTTTTTCTTTATCGGCAGGGCATTATGTGGCCTATTTAATTTTCTATGAGATGAGGGGGAGCGGTAGGAGTAAAAAGGAGCGAACAGAGGAGCGTGTCGGACATGTTCACGGCAGTGGGGAAGAAATGACGTCTCTTCGTGTAGTTTTGCCGGGCGTGTTTTATTTTCTTGGTACGCTTTTCGGTTGGTTGATAACCGGGGAGTCAGAGGGAAAATTACCGGAATTACTCTGGCATGTATTACTCTTAACCATCTGTGCAGCTGTGTTCTTTGCGGTAGAATTCGCAATGACAAACTATCTCCGAATTCAGCGAGAAAGTGTGATTGCGGTACGTGGTGCAGCTGTAAATGAACTATACGAGAAGAAGTTAAATCAGGAATTGAGAATGAAAAACTATCTTGCGGAGCGAAGTGCCCGTATGGAAGAAAGGGAGAACATCAGTCGTAACATTCATAATAGTGTAGGACATACCATTACGGCGGCGGTAATGACGTTGGATGCGGCAGATTTGCTGGTGGATGTGGATACGGAAAAGGCGAAGGAACGGATGGCTACGGCGAAGGAACGGATGAAGGAAGGACTTACGGCTATTCGCCTTGCGGTGCGAGTATTGGATAAGGCGTGTCAGGGTGTGCCGCAGGAGGATTTCATCCGGGAGCTTTCGGCAGTGACGGAAAACTTTATGATGGATACAGAGCTTTCGATAAAGACCGATGTGGATGTAGCGCCGGATATTCCGGAGATTCCGAAGGAGCATACGGAGTTTTTGACCGGAGCGGTACAGGAGCTCTTAACAAACGGAGTGAAGCACGGAAATGCGACCCGTTTCTTATTGTCCGTCCGGGCGGACAGTGCCCATTTACAGGTGAGTGTGCGGGATAACGGAGTAAGCGATTTTTCAGAGGAGAACAGAGCGGCAAAGATAGATGCGGGCTTTGGTCTGAAAAAGATGGTGGCCTATTTGAAAAAGTGTGGCGGAGATGTAGTGTTTACAAATGAAAACGGATTTTGTGCGGTGTTAACGGTGCCGCTTATACGGGAGGAAACAGATGGAGAAGTGTAGAATTCTTTTGGTGGATGATGAACCGTTATTGTTAGATAGTTTGGAAATTATCTTGTCCATGAACGGTATGGAAATCGTGGGAAAGGCAAAGGACGGAAACGAAGCGTTGCGGTGTCTGGAAACCGTTACCTGCGATTTGGCACTGGTGGACCTGAATATGAAGGGCATGGGAGGAATCGAGTTAATCGAAAAGCTTCGGGAGAGGTATCCGACGGTAAAGATTCTTGTGCTGACCACCTTTTATGATGATGACAATATTACGAAGGCCATTGCCAACGGTGCGGATGGATATTTACTTAAGGATAGCGGAAAAGAGGCCATCTTAGGTGCTATCGACCAGATATTAAGCGGGCGGAATGTCATTGACCATAAGGTGATGCTGCGGTTGGCGGTGCTCATGGGAGCAAAGGAGTCTCCAAAGGAAGTGCAGAGAGAGGAATTGGCCCCGGATATGACGGAACGGGAGAAGGAGATCTGCACTCTTTTGGCGGAGGGACTGACCAATCGGCAGATAGCGGAGCAGCTCTACATATCGGAGGGAACGGTGAAGAACTATATTTCTTCCATTTACGATAAGACCGGAATTCATGACCGGGCGAAGCTTATCGTGGCCATGAAAGGATAACAGAATATGACCACAGTCATACCGGAATTGTGACTGTGGTTACTTTTTATCGAGAGCTTTGGTTGCTATACTGAAAGCAACAAAGGAGGTTGTGAGCATGAGACAGAAATTGTCCGCAATGAATTACATACGAAACAATAAGCGGCGTGCGGCGGTGCTGATTGTCAGTCTTGCATTGTACTTGCTGATTGTGTACCTGACCCAGTTTATTCTTTCCTCCGGCACGGAGAGCTTTAAGAAGATTCTGTCGGAGGATACGAAGAAAATGCAATTGGTGCAGTTGCCGGACAGCGCTTTCGGCATTACTCGGGATGAGATGGAATCGGAGGATGCGGTGAAGGCTGCCTATACAGAGGCGGAAGAGCTTTTAATGGAACGCTTGCGGGAACAGCCCGGTGTAAAGGCGGTACAGAAGGCGCAGGGGATGGGAGTTACCATTTACGCTCTGATCGGACAGTACAGTTTTTCTTTTCCGTTGGGTGACGAAGCGTTTGTGAAAGTCTATATGGAGCATATGGGAGCTAGCTTAAAAGAAGGTGAGATACCGGATGCACCGGGAGAAATCATTCTGGCAGACGGGATTATGAAAAATGCCGGGTTAACCCTCGGGCAGAAGCTCTCGGATGAGGATTTTCAGATTGTTGGAATTGCGGAAAGCGATTCCTATTTCGGCGGAGGCATTATGGTGCAGGGGAAGGACTATAACCAGCCTATATGTGTGTTATCTGATGGAAGCATTAAGGATATGGGCGCATTGCTCCGGGAGATGGGGTATGCGTTTTCCGATAACGAGGCGCGGATATTTGACTACAAAGTCGGCAATGCAGAGTATGAGGATGTGTTTGCAGAGGTGGAAACACCGGCGAATCTGGTGTTTGAGGGTGTAATGGTTGTGATGGCAATTATGCTACTTTTGGTATATACCACCGTATTGCGTGACCGGCACGGAGAGTGGTGCCTGTATTGCTCCATCGGGTATAGCAGAAAGGCGATTTACTTTTCTATTTTGCGAGAGATGCTGTTTTATTTTGTGGTAGCAGTGGCTGCCGGTACAATCTTAACGAGTATTGGTATGGTGATGGTGGATGCGCTGTTGATTGCACCGATGGGACTGGCTTGTAAGTATTTGGATGTTTCGGTTATGGGTGAAATTGTGTGCGGCTATGCGGTGGTATTTGTACTGCTTCAGGTTCCGATTCGGTTTGCGCTCCATAAGATTCGTACCGTAGATGCCATGGAAGAGGATTTATACTAAGACTGCAAAAGAGGAAAATGACCGGGTATGAGTAGAACATAAGGAGGATGACCATGTTTGAAATAAAAAATATTACCATGATTTATGATATGGAAAAGGAAGAAAAGGTGTATGCGCTGGGTGGCTTTGATTTGAAGTTGCCGGATAAGGGCCTGGTGGGTATCATCGGACCTTCCGGTTCCGGAAAGTCTACGCTGATGTACTGTCTTTCTACGCTCAAAACTCCGACTGCGGGAGAAATTCTTTACAACGGAAAGAGTCTTAACGGCCTAAAGGAGCAGGAAAGAGAAAAGCTACGCAGGGATGAATTCGGGTTTGTGTTCCAGCGTCATTTTCTGGTGCCGTATATGTCTTCCGTGGCCAATGTGACCGTGGCGGCAAACGGAAAAGGAGCGGAGGCAAATGCTCGTGCAGAAGAGTTGTTGAAAAGTCTCGGCCTCGGAGAAAAGGAACTGAAAAAACGTCCGGGAAAGCTTTCCGGCGGTCAGCGCCAGCGCGTGGCAATCGCAAGAGCCATGATGAATGCACCGAAGGTACTGTTTGCGGATGAACCGACAGCGGCCTTAGACCACGAAACCGCCTTTGCGGTAATGGACATTTTAAAGGAGTATGCAAAGGACAATCTGGTCATCGTCATTACCCATGACCATTCCATTTTAAAGGATGCGGACCTGATGGTTGAGATGTGGGACGGTATGGTCAGCTCCGTGAAGGAAGGCGGTGTGTGATGAAGCCTTTTTCACCGTTGTATTTTATCAAAGAAAATAAGGGCCGTTGCGCTGTGTTAATCTTTATGATATTTCTAAGTTTTGCGGCGTATTTGGCGGGGGTATATGTAATGAATGTCATTACAAGTTTTGATGAATTTGGAGAGGAGTTATACGATTCAGTGGCGTTTATGCATGTAAATGCACGAGACGAAGAATCTTTTCAGAGCTATTGGGAGGCAACAGATGCGGTACGACAGGATGAGGATGTACGGCTGGTGGATTTGGGATACGGCAATTATCTGAATATGGAATGTATCATGGGTTTTACCGTAGGGTATCAGTCTCTAACCTTTCTCAATAAAGAGGATTTGAATCTGTTTTGTGAAATGAAGGACATATCCTGTGATGTGGATTCCCTGAGTGGCCGGAGTGCGGTCATGAGTGAGCGGATGGCAAACCGTTTAGGATTAAAGGTAGGAGATGTGTTGACACCGGAAGAGTTTAGCGGGGTGTCGGAACCGTTTACTTTGGAGGCAATCACGAATCAAACCACCTATGCTTATTATTTTTTGGCAGAGGGTGCAGAACCGATGAACGCCATGGTGTTAAATACCGGGATGGAGAAGGCAGAGTTTTCGGCCTATCTGGATCGTTTGGAAGAGCAGTATCCGGTACGAATGCATAGCTATGAAGAGGATAAGGCGGAAACGGACCGTACCTTTTCCTTCCTTCCCAAAATCTACATTGCGGTACTGGTACTGTTGGCCATTATTATGGCAGTAACGGTAAATGCGGTATTTGTAGGTGTGTACCAGAGCAGAACCTTTGAGTTTGCGGTGTACCGCGCCATCGGTATGGGGAGACGTAAGATTACCGGAAAGATTGTGGGAGAGCTTCTATGGATGGAGGGGATTGCCCTCATAGGAGGCGGTGCGCTGTTTTTTCTTGGCTTGTATCTTTTTAATCATTTGGTGCTGTATCCGAAGGGATTGTATCTGGATTACTTTAACAATGTGGCGTTTTTCGGCCTGGCACTCTGTAACGTGATTATTCTGGTGCCGCTTATCTTTACCAGATGCCGTCAGATGCACCGGGCGGATATTTGTGAATATTAAATCTCTTGTAAGGGGGTGATGCATTTGAATGCGCACCCCCGTTTGTTATGGACGGCGTGGAAAAGCAAAAGGGGAAGTAAGTGAAAACTTCGCTGATAAGACATTTCGAATACAAATTTTGCATTATATGACATGTTAAAGCAGATGAAAATGTGATAAGATAGAAAAAAGGAAGAATGCAGTGATAAGCGGTCGGAGAGCCATGTTGGCAGGAAAATGACTTTGCGAATACGAGGAGGTAGTACCATGGAACAATACGTCGAACTGAGACTACAACAGGATGCCTTTGCGGGAGGCTATTCCGCAGGACTTACTATGTGTGATGGGCAGTCCACAAGGGAAATGAAGAAGGTGTCGGAGGATGACCGACAGGTGGTTTACGAAGATGAGAGAAAGCATAAGGTGATTCTGCACTGTGAGACAGAAGGGAACGTTGTATTTTTACAGACTACCTTTACCAATGAAAGCGATGAGCCGACAGTGCTGGAGATGCTGTCCAGCTTTGCTTTAAAGGGACTTGATGTGGATTCCTTTTATCGGATGCAGTCCTTCTGGAGTGCAGAGGGGAAGCTTCGCAAGGAGAGCATTTATGACCTGCATTTGGAGCGTTCCTGGAGCGGAAATGGCTACCGGGTGGAGAAGTTCGGTACGGTAGGTTCTATGCCGGTGCGTAAGTATTTCCCGTTCCTTGTACTGGAGAACAGCGAGAAGGGTGAATTTATCGGTATCCAGCTCTATTCGCCGTCTTCCTGGCAGATGGAGCTCATCGTGGTTGGAAGGGATAATACAGTGACGGTGGCGGGCGGTATCGCGGACCGGGACTTCGGTAACTGGACAAAGACTGTAGCACCGGGAGAAAGTTTTACGACGCCGAAGGCGGCGGTGGCAGTGGGCGATTCCATTTATGATGTGTGCGATAAGCTGGTGAAGGCCCAGAAGCCGGACATTTCGACCATGGATTGTCAGATGGGTATTATGTTTAACGAATATTGTACCACTTGGGGGAATCCGAGCCTTGAGAATATTAAAAACATGTGTGATAAGTTAAAGGACAAGGGCCTGCAGTATTTTGTCATGGATTCCGGCTGGTACGGAAATGCGAAATACTGGTGGACCTGTGTGGGGGACTGGGACATTAACGAGACCAAGTTCCCGGGAGGCTTAAAGCCTATGGCGGATTATGTGCGCCGGTGCGGTATGATTCCGGGTATCTGGTTTGAATTTGAGTCCGTAGGTACCGGGTCCAAGCACTACAAT
>JAZUBD010000275.1:0-11604 GCA_045638305.1 Lachnospiraceae bacterium | reverse complement strand
AAGGTAGTAAACGTGGTTCTCACCGAGAGTGGTGATTGCCTTCTGCTCTTCTGCGTAATTCTTGGTGCCGATGATTTCGTCCATCCACCACTTGTTGGAGGATGCTGCGGAAAGCATGCAGCCCATGAGATGGAACTTACCGTTTGCGTGAGCAAACATATGTAACGCGTTCTGATCGTCTACTGCGAACTTGTCACATGCGATAAATACCGTACCGGAGGTACCCAGGGAAACGATACACATACCGTCCTTGGTGGTACCGGTACCGATCGCACCTGCAGCGTTGTCGCCTGCACCTGCGATAATCTTAACATCGGTGGAGAAACCGAGACGCTCTGCCATTGCCGGAGTCAGGGTTCCTACTACTTCGAAGCTGTCGAAAATCTTAGCAAGCTGCTCTTCCTTAATACCGCAAATCTCAAGCATTTCCTTGGACCAGCACTTGTGCTCAACATCCATCAGGAGCATACCTGCAGCATCGGAAGCGTCGGTGCAGTGAACACCGGAAAGAAGGTATGCAAGGTAGTCCTTCGGAAGCATAATCTTCTTAATCTTTGCAAAGTTATCCGGCTCGTTCTTCTTCACCCAAAGAATCTTCGGAGCGGTGAAACCGGTCAATGCCATGTTTGCGGTGTAAGAAGAAATCTTCTCACGACCGATGGTCTTGTTTAAGTAGTCACACTCTTCCTGGGTTCTGCCGTCGTTCCAAAGGATTGCCGGACGAATTACCTTATCGTTCTCATCTAAGATAACAAGACCGTGCATCTGGCCGCCGAAGCTGATACCGGCTAACTTGCTCTTATCGAGACCGTCAAAAATCTCTGCAATACCGCTCTCAAAGCCTGCGAACCAATCCTCCGGATTCTGCTCGGACCAGCCCGGCTTCGGGAAGGACAAACCGTACTCACGGCTTGCGGTCTTCACAATCTTACCGTCACTCTCCATCAGCACAAGCTTAACGGAGGAGGTACCTAAATCTACACCTAAATAATACATGATTTTCTCCTTTCTTTGCCTTGCGCATTCTCTGTTTTTACGCAAAGCACCTTACCTTTAATAATACCAATGAACTAGGGGTGCTGTCAATGATTTTTTCATTTCTACACGCATAAAGACGCACTCCTTTCGCAACAAAAATATGTTTTAAAAGAAGTGCGTTAAAATCAGCGGATCGGAACTCAATGCTATTGTTGATAAATGTAGATGGCAGAAAGTATGAGTATCACATTTCCACCGCATTCCAACCGCACTTACAAAGTCAGACGGTCTGTCTTGAATAACTATATACAGATTAGTGAGATTTCCGTTAATATCATTAACAACCACTTTCACATCCCATGGCAAGTAACACAACATGGCAATACTACCGCAGAATAAATCAACAAAAATTTCACATCCAGACTGTTCAAATGCATTCACAACTTCTCTGCCAATTCTCGGTGGTTTCTTACCGATGTACGGAAACAGCGTTTTAACTTTTTCCAAATCCTTTGTAGCCAGACTTTGCATAATTGCCAGTCTAATAGCTTCTGACAAATTATCTGTATTAAATTTTACTTTTAATAATTCTACTTCTCCTTCTTCAATCCTTAGAGTTACCTTCTGCTTGCTCAAATGCACTCCTCCTTTACGGATGGAGCATCTTCAATAGAAAAACTGCATCAGAATCAAGATTTCTAACTTGATGATTTCTTGAACCAGCTGAGCACTTTCTCTATGTAAGATGACAAAAAGGCAGACTTCGGGCACGACATTCGCAAGAAGTAGACCAATATCAGCAGTCTGGAAAAGAATATGAAATTATCATAGAAAAAACGCATTGTCTCCACAGCACCAAGTGCTATGAAAACAATGCGTTCTAAGTCTTAAGATATTCAATTTATTTATGCTGTTACATATTTAATTTGAATCCATATTTCGCTAATGCATCAAATAAATCTAAATTTAAATCAATAATTATACCTTCTTCATGATTATATAATGCAACTAACTCTTCACACATCCCATCGTTGATTTTAAATCCTACCGCATCCCCTGTTTCAAAATCAATAATAGGTAAAAATTTCTTTTCTTTTACAAATTCAATTTCAACATTATTCTTAATATAAAACGAACTCTGTTTATCTATTGAATAAACAATGGTAAATGCAAAGTACCCTCCTCCATGTTGCAATACGAACTCCTTATAACTATTAGGGAATTTTATACCGTAATATTTTTCTAGTAATTCAATATCCGCAACTGTTGGAACACAATCTGACTCCAAGCCAAACCACCTTGGATTTTCAGTTTTAACTTTTTGAGTCAACTCCTCAAATTCTTTTACATTCATATTTTATAAATCCTTTCCATTTGCAATTTAGTCATCATAAATCCAATCTGGTAACAAATCGTCCGCACCCTGTTCTCTTGCTCTATACCACCAATGTAACTCCCTATCTGATATTCGCATGTCAGGAGTAACTCCTTGATTGTATTTATTAAGATGAAGAACACCATTGTTTCTGTGCTGACTTGGAATTATTTCATGTTTGGCTGCTCCTGGCATTTGTCCTCCATGATGAATATCTGGACTTCCTAAGCCTTTTGGCGGATGACCTAATAATGCTTGTTTCATATCATTAATACTCCATTCACCATCTATTCTAACAGGTGTATCTCCAGCATCATATCCAAGTCCTATAGTAACATCTGTCTTGACAGAACCACTACCACTCTCATACACCTCGTCACTCGCAAAGAACTGCAAATCCAACTTGAATCTCGGCTCCTTCATTCCGGTAACCGCCTCCAGCCCAACTGCCTTTCCGTTCCGGTTCGCAATCTTTTCAAAGCCGTTCTTTATCGCATTCACGCCCTTATTGGCGCCTACATTCAGCTTCACAAGTGCCTTCTGTGCCACACGGGTTCTCATGAGGCCTTCCAGTCCGGCTCCCGCAAGAGAGCTTGCGCCTCCGGCGATTCCTCCGTAGACTCCGGCTTCCGTGATACGATCGTATTCCAGGTTGGTGATTCTGGTTCCGGTTACCAACTGTCTTGCGGTTTCCACACCGGCATCGGCCACAGCTCCCAGTGCCACGTCTCGAAGTACTGCCTTTCCTACGTGCTTCAGCACAGCCTTCGCCCCCGCACCTGCTGCAACCGCAGCACCCTGTCCAAGACCGAAGGTAACAAAGGATATGCCGGCATTTGCCACACCTACAAAAATCACCGAACCCCAGTTGGTATAGTTGTCGCCCTCTGCCACCTGACGGTCATACTCTGCCTTTGCACTCACAATACCCGATACCACGGAAATACCGATACGCACCGCCATCAGGATTAATGCCGCTGTAATCACAAAGTGTCCGCTCGGGTCCACATACTTGTGGGGATTGTTCAGGCAGTAGGTATACAGGTTCAGGCTTAACGGGTCATATAGATCTCCCGCATAGGTATCCCTTTGCAGGAACTGTGCCGTTACAGGGTCATACATACGAGCGTTGATGTAGTACAGGCCGGTCTCCTCGTCGTACTGATAGCCCGCATATAAGATGGAGTTGTCCACATCTCCGGTCTGCGATTCAATGTTACCGAAGGAGTCGTAATAGTAGGTAGCTGCCACCTCTCCCTCCAAAAGCAGAGTGACTACGTCGCCGTGGGCGTTGTACAGATACTGATAGGTTTCCTCCGAACCATCCTCATGAAATACGGTTCGGAGAAGCAACGGTCCGCTGTAGGTGTTCTTCGCCGATATACCGTCCTTATCTGCCTCCATTATAACATGGTTCCCGTCATAAAGGAAGTGGGTTTTCGTGGCCCTGCCGTCCACATAGGACTCCTTTGCCACACGGTAGCCTGCTGCGTTATACGTATTATACACAGTACCATCCTTCGTTACCGACTTTATCAACTGGTTAGAAAGATCATAGGTATTGGTCCGTACGGTGATTGTCTCATCCTTGCCGCTTTCGGATGCCGCCGCATAGGTGGTCTTGGTTTCGGTCAGGCGGTTTCCTGCTATGTCATAGGTATAGTCTGTTCTCTCTACCGCGATTCCATCTATACTCTGTTCACAGCTCAACAAAAAGTTTCGGTCACTGTAGGTGTATCTTATGATGGACTGTACACCATGCTCCACCGTTGTCTCTGTCTCCCGGTTTCCGGCCTTGTCATACGCATAACTCGTTACCGTTCCGTTCGGTTCTGTTACACTTTCCAGACGATTCTGCTTATCATACGTGTAGGTAGTTTCCCCACGCATTACACCATTCGTGAACTCTATCTTCGAACGCTGATTGCCCGCTCCGTCGTATGTATAACTGAACTGGTCAATTACCGTACCGTCCGCAAGCTTATTGGTGACCCCCTTTACCAAACCGTTTCCGTAGAAGGTATAGTACTCACAGCTACCGTCTCCGTAGGTCACCTGCTTTCTGGCTCCATTGTCATAGTAGGAAATCTCTACTGTTTCCTCCCTGCCGTCTGTGCTCTCCGTAATCACTTGTACGACACGGTTCTGTCTGTCATATACGGTCTTGGTCGTTCCGGTAGCATCGGTTTGCAGCTCATAATGATACCCGGACTCCACACCATCGATCAGGTCATATTCGTAGAATATCGTTCCGAAATTCGGTACTGTTTTCTCCGTTACTCTTCCCAACTCGTCATACTTGTAAGTAGTAGTCCCGCTTCCGTCTTTCACGGAGCTCAAATTTCCGGCAAGGTCATATTCGTAGGTATAGGTAGTCTTGTTTCCGTGCAAGTACCCTATCTGTTCGGATACCGGTTCCCCATGTGCATTGTAAACATAATCATGAAATACACTGCCTGTAGTCATTACCCACTGCACACTGCTGTCAAAATTGTAACTATAACTTGCGACTACTACTCCGCTCTCGACTTTTTTTCCCAATCGTTGTAGTCCGTCATAGCTATATTCCACACTATTTCCTTTGCCGTCAGTTTGCTTAATCAGATTACCGATGACATCGTATACATATTCCGTCTTTGTATTATCTGCAGTTATCACTGACAGAAGATTTCCGAACCCGTCATACTGATATCGCGTTGTATTTCCTTCCCCGTCCGTGGCAGCTTTCACATTTCCTAATGCATCGTATGTTTGCGTTACAGTATTCCCTTCCGCATCCGTTATCTGCGACACCCGTCCGGCCATGTTGTACTTATAGGACGTTATATTTCCCAGTGCATCCTTTTCTTCTATACAATTTCCTGCCATGTCATAGATGTAACTTACAAGCACCACTCCATCTGCCGAAACCACAGCAGTCAAACGGTCAAACGCATCATAACTATAGCTTGTCTTATTTCCAAACTGATCGATTTCCGCTGTGACATTTCCGTTCTCGTCATATTCTGTCTTTACCGTCTGTTCCTTTCCGGAAACAGTTACCGATTCTGATATCACACGATTCAACGCATCATACTCGAATTCCGTGACTGTTCCCGCAGCATCCGTATAAGTCCGTAGGTTCCCGTTTTTGTCATAGGTATACTTTTCCTCCCGACAGTCGTCACCGTACATATCAGAAACACTTCGTCTGACTACATTTCCAAAACAATCGTATTCCGTCTTTTTCAGACCTCTTACAGAATTTGTTTCCGAGACAAGCTGACCGTTTACATCATAGCGGAATCGTTCTGTACTCCCCCCGACTTTTTTTGTCACCAACCAACCCACTGAATTATAAGTATAACTCCTTGTTGTACCTCCGATTTTCTCCGTTACAACATTTCCAAATCCATCATAGGTGTAGTTGTAAACTTCTGTCTCTTCTCCGTTCTCACAATGGGTTACCGTACTTACATTATCCGCTCCGTCATAGGTATAAGAAACTGACTTTCCAAGTACATTTTCTTCCTTCACCAAACGTCCCAACGCATCGTATTCATAACGCCATGCATACGACTTTCCGTTTTCCTTCGCCTCTGTTGTCAATATTCTGGTCACTTTACCGGCATGGTTATAGGTGTACACCGTTTCATGTCCGTTTGCATCCGTTTCCGAAATAAGATTGCCGTTTCTGTCATAAACATTTGTCAAAATCAGTGCCCGTTGTGTCTCATCTCCCACAACCGTCACCTCGGTTACGGTCAACACACGTCCGGCATAATCATATGTATACTCTGTACGGGACAGTTCGGAGACTTTTTTATACGGCTCGTAATTTATTGCAGAAACCTCCGCTTCCTTATTTCCGGCATAGTCATAGCTATATAGCGTAATCCCTCCCGCCGCATCTTTGACTTGTATCAGATTTCCGATGCTGTCATATACATATTTGGTCTCATTTCCGTTTGCGTCAGTTTCCTTTGTAACCATTCCGTCTGCATTATATTCCCGAGACTCTGTCTTAGTCTCTCCGGCCGTTCCGGTTATGGTTATATTGACACAATATCCCAAGCTGTTATAACGGTAGGATGTCTTTGTTCCGTCCGGTGCGGTTTCAGACACCAGTCGTCCGTCACGGTCATACTCATAGTATGTGGTAAGCTTGACCAGTCCCGTTTCTTCATCCACCTCTACATTATCCAAAAAGCCTTCTGCTTCTGCATAAACACTCTTTGTCAACGACTCACTTAAATGCCCGTAAGTATAGGTTATCAGAATCGGTTCTGTCCCGGACATATACGTTTTCTCGCTAATACAACGATTGTCCCGGTCGTATGTATATTCTGTCTTAGTTCCGTTTCCGTCTTTTACGCTTATGAGCCTTCCGTTGATATCACGTCCGTAGCTTAACGTGATTTTATCCGTCGGTATTTTCCCCTTTTCCACCGCATCCGGATATTGAGTCCATTCCGTCAAGTCACCATGCCCATTATGCCCCTGTTTCTGATAAGAATATAGTGAATCTTCAAACGGACTCCACACCTCTTTGCAATTTTTAAATACATCATACGAATAGTATGTGGTATGACCAAGCGCATCGGTTTCCGACTCCAACAGCCCATCCTTACGGTATTTCCAGTATAAATTGCCTCCATCCGGATTATTCTGTTCTACCAGACGATTCTCCCCATCATACCAATATGTGGTCGTATGATACTCCAAGTGTCCCGTGTATACCGTCTCGTCCACTTTTAATCTGCTTCCTACTATGGAGTATGCATATTCCTTTTCCGTGTACGGTATCGCATCAGAATCTTTTTTTACCTGTACTCGTTTTAACCGATTATTCTCATCATAGTAATAATAATACCGTGCTCCGGACGGCCGTTTTTCATATGACAAATTTCCGAATATGTCGTAATCATACTCTGTAATATTTTTCTGCGGATCCGTTTTCTCCACCAGATTACCTGCAATATCATACCGGTATCGATATGTTGCACCTTCCGCAGAGATTTCCACTTCCGGAAGTCCTTGGTGGTTATATTGCTTTTCCCAAGTCTCTCCTTCCTGTAAAATCTGCTTGTTTAGTCTTCCCTTGACATCATACTCATATCGGATTTTATTTTCCTCTGGAGAAATTGTCTCTACGACTCTTCCGAGTTCATCATAGACATATGTTGTAATATTATTGTCTTTATCTGCCATTGAAGTACGATTTCCGTATTCGTCATAGGTAAAAGTCGTAACCGCTCCCGATGGTTCCGTCAGCGTTTTTACCAATCCGTTAAACGGACAATTCAGCTCGTTTTCCTCATAATACGTATAGCTTGTAATTGCAAAATACGATTTTGACGCCGACTCGGAATAGCTCACCTTACTATCCAACTCTACAATTTCTTTCAGCAACAAACCTTGCTCATTATACTCATATCGAGTCACAACACCTTCCTGGTCCTTGTGGTATATACAATGATTGCTTTCATCGTACTTAAACTCCTCCACACCGGAATCCGGATGTGTAATTTTAATCACATTTCCTTTTCCGTCTCTCTCATAGAAGGTATAATTCCCCATGGCATCCAATTCAGATTTTAGCTCACTATATTTTGCGTCCCCATTCCGGTCTGTTCCATAGTTAAAATATGCGGTTTCTCCCAACGCATTTGATATTCCTATTATGTTATACGCCTCATCGTAATACTGCGTTTCCTTGGTTCCGTCCTTATTGGTGATGATAGTTGCCCGGTAGTCATCATCATACGAATAGGTTTTGATATTACCGTTCGCATCTTCCACCGAATTCACGCGCCATTGACGGTCAATCTTAACATAATCCAGTCTGGTAACCACTTCTCCTTCATGGTTTACCACCTCACTAATCCCGTATCTGGCATCACCTTCATAACGATATGTTGTAGTAGTCCCATCTACTCCAACCACACCAATCAGACGACCTTTCTCATCGTAGGTATACTGTACCGTTCTTCCTGTAAAATCCGTAACAGATACCAGATGCCCGTCCTCATAGTCCAACGTTGTGGTTCTTCCGACATAGTCCGTTACAGCAACCGGTTGTCCGGCAACCTCTACTGTAATTATGATTGTATTTCCTTGTTCATCACAAATTTTCTCTAACGCACCTGCACAATTATAGAAATACTTCGTTTGATCCGGTGTCGTTAATTCGACACTTCCGTCTTCTCCTCTTACTATCGTATTTCTTGTGCTTTGAGACTCCCATCCCCCATTCTTTTCCGCAAAATAATCCTCTCTGCCATCCGGTAATTGCACAAACAAATACTCTTCTCCGTATTTGTCGGAAATATAGCTCTTGCAAGCATAATTCAGGCTCCATCCATTCCCGAATGTGCCTTCTTCCTCTATCTTCAATGAGTTATATGTACGCACAAAATCCATTGTGCCGTCCATACATGCATAAGATAAATCAATTTCTCGAATTGTATAATTACCTGTCGTGGCAGGGACGCCGTTCTCCACTTTTCCCAAGGTCATGTCTGTACGCATTTCGCTTTCCAGCTGTGGCGACCAGTCAATATTTCCTTCTATTTTCTGACCGTTCCCTACCCATTTTGAATCCTCATACCGGGTCGGTCCGTCCGCATCTCCCCAGTAATTGAATTTAGCATCGATTGTCACATCATTCCAATAATTATATACGGCACATGCATTCTCTATAAAAAAGCAGTAATTAATCGTCGGTACAATTTTAGCATAAGAATAAATACCATATCTGCTCGAAAACATGATATCGCTATTTATGATAGTCGCCTTGTTATGGATTGTTACAGCCTTTTCCGCATATCGAATTACATTGTAATACGCATTTAATTCACCCTCTAAACCAACATATATACCGGACCACGATGGTTGCTCTGATGCTTCCATATACTCTGCATATTGTACATCGTAGGTAGAAGTAAACACTATTGTCTCTTCTTTCGTTCCATGGGCATATAAAGAACCGTATACTTTTATCCCACTTGTCGGGTAAAACAATAAAACAGTTCCCGGTTCAAGCGTAAGTGAAACCTCCTCCCCTACCGATATATCCCGGCATAAATATGTCCCCTTCTGCAAAATGGTATCTTGTTTCAAATTTCCAAATAGAATAAACTCATTTTCCTTGTCAGAATCAATGCATATATTATTCTTAATCCCCTCACGACCTATTCCTTTGCTTAACGCCTGAATATTGACCAAAACGGAGTTCCTCGGAAGCCTATTACCCGATATAGCAAAGTCTCCTATTCCCACGGATTGTACGCAAATGCAGCTTGTTGCTCCTGCCGGTATAAACACAGACTCCGATATCACACACTTTGACATCCCCGTCTGTGTCACATAAATACCGTAGTCTCTTCCGCAAGATATCGTACACTGCTCTATTTCTAATGTACTATTCGTTCCGTTTACACGAACTGCCTCCTTACAAGTCCCCTCTACATTAACACTGGACAGCTTTAACTTCCCGTAATCTCCCACAGCAAACAATACATCTGTATTTCCGAAAACATTGCTCTCTTTTAACTCGATTGTTCCTTGCGTGTGAATCGCTTTTCCTCCGGTTCCTCCATGTACCTCTATATCAGCATACTCTGCCTTAAAGCATCCCTTCTGCTTTATTGATATTCCTGACCATTCTTCGTCATAGGTAATTATCTCTACCCTATTCTCAGATTCTCCAAGTAGTTCAAGCGTTCCCTCCACAGTAATAACACACGAGTAATCTGCATACAACATTGTACCTGCCGGAACGGTTAAGGTAACCCCTTCTGCAATTCTCACATTTCTGATCAGATATCTCTTATCCTCACCCAATCGCAAACTTTTGTTTAGTACTCCCTCCAATACTACCATATCAGCATATTCGTGCCCCATATATGAATTGCCTTTTATCTTCTGTACCCCATCTTCACTTGTAAGACTGTCCAGATTTACATATATCGGACACCAGCCGGTAGTTTCAAACATATTCTCAGTAATTTCAAGAGTACCTTTTCCCGTTCCCATAAGAAGGATTCCACTCTTACTACCATTGCTCACCTTGTTTCCATTCAGAATTAACGAGGATGTTCCACTCTGATTCACATAGATACATGCATTCTCACCTTCACTGTTAATCTCGCAATTTTGCATCCAAAGAGAACTACTTGCACCTTCCGCATAAACAGGATACTGTCCTTCGCAATTTAAGATAACATTGTCCACCTCAACAGTTCCATTATCCGTTAGATGCAACAATTTATAAGTGTCACTACTAATAACACTATCCGCTAAAACAAATAATCCGTCTACTTTAATTCCTGTCGAATATACATTACGATTCGTATCAATCTTTATATCTATATTTTTTCCTTCAAACGTTCCTCCTTCATCAATCGTAATAAGATTGTCCACTTCTCCCTTTTCACTCCAGCACATATTAAATTCCACATGCTGTGCTTCCAGCTTACCACAATCTCCTACATATATTTTGTAATAGTGTTCCGCATCACCTTGGAAAAGAGTTCCATCTGTTTCTGTTCCAGGCAGAACCAATTCACCGTATATTTTTATTTCACAAAAACTTTCCGGTAATAACCGTGTACCTGCTTCGACATTTAAACGCTTTCCTTCCGGGCATTCTATGCCCTTTACAATATACAGTCCGGCAGGTATATCAACATCCGCCGTTAACTTTCCTCCAATTACAAACCATTCGTTATTTGTATGACCGATAATCTCGTTTTCTTTTATTTTGCTTATGAATTCTTTTTCCTTTACCCCACCCAAATTAACATAAGCCGGATATAATGTGTTCCCTTCAAAACGATTTTCCCTCATAACATTATCGCCTGTACCCATATTCTCTATATAGATACTGTAATACGCTTCCGGGGCATCCTCTGTTCTACTTATCACATTGTTTTCAAGGAAAATGAATGCACGTCCCCCTTGATTTATATACACCGTGTTTCTAGCCGGGCTTTCCAACGTACAATTTGTCATAGAGAATTCGCTTTTTTCTCCGCTAATATTTATTCCTGTAATTGTTCCTCCCTTTAAAACAGAATTACTTATTTCCACCATACCGTTGCCGGATTGTACAACCAATTCTTCTGTGATAGCATCAATGTAGCAATTCCTAATCTCTGCATTTCCCTCTACGCTTATCGCGTTTGTAAGATATCTGTTGTCTGTTTTTTGGTCAACAATCCCTTTTAAGTCCGCATTTTCAATAATTAGCATTCCTTTTTCTTTTACTG
>JAZUBD010000274.1:0-1947 GCA_045638305.1 Lachnospiraceae bacterium | reverse complement strand
AAACTTCCGGAGAAAGATTGCGGATTACGTGATAGAAACGGAAAAGATGACGGAAGGAAAAGGCCACCGGCCGGCGAAACTGTTTGTGCGGAATCTGAAGCAATTCTACAAGTAGAGAATGGGATGTGCTGACGGAAATTTGTCGAAAAAAGTATACCGTCCCGGAAAAGTCTCGTTTTGCATGAGAATTGTAAATAAACGGGAATCATAGATGCAAATAGTATTCTACAGAAATGGAAAGAAGCCTTGCTGACTTCAGTAAAACAGAGGTCTGCAAGGCTTCTTTTAATTATTTTACGCTAAGAATCGGCTAGAAAAGAGGAGAAGCAGCTATTTCTTTAACTGGTCACGAATCTCTTCGATGAGGAAGTCTACATAAGCACTGTCGGAGTTTTCCTCGCCGTAGCAGTTTTCCTTGCCGAAGACGATACCGGAGTTGTGCTCCTTGGTGTAAGCCTTCCATTCCGGAAGCGGTGTGCCGTCGATGTCAAGGCCGTTCGGGTTGCCGGTCTTGATGAAGTTGGTCATGTAGTTACACATCTGACGGGATACATCGTAGTGCTTGCCGGTGAACGGTCTCCAACACTTTGCCAGCGTTTCGAACCAGAACCATAAATCCACGGAGTGGAAGGTGCCAGGCGCATCCGGTCCCGGAATATCCGCATCAAAGCGGTAGTAGTAGCAGTCCTTGGAATTGCCGTTTTCCTGACGGTCAAGGAACAGGCTCTTTACGGAGCATTCGATGCCGTTTACCGGTGCGAATGCGGTGTTGCCCATAAACGAAATCTGCTTCTTACTTTCTGCGAAAGCCAGGAATTCGTCCGCCTTGTCGCCGAACATTTCCTTTGCCTTGGCAATGAATTCCGCCTCATCCTTTGCCGGGATGGAATTCGGGAATTCATCTGCGGTGTTACCTGCCATAATCGGAACATTTAAGGCCTGACCGGCTGCAATACGCTTCATCGGGTCCCCGACAGTGAATACGCCGTCTTCAATCGGGAACATGCGTCCGTGGGTAACAACATACTCATCATATTTACTAAGGAGCCACGTAGCATCCATCGTTCTTGCTTCGGCTAAGGACTTGGCACCAATGAAATCAAAGAAGCCCTTACCCTGCTCCTGCGCCTTTTCAAAGGTCATCGGAGAGGTTACCGGAGACTGTACCTGGTACGGACTGCGGATAGCGCCGCTCATGATAACTGCCTTTTGGAATAAGCCTTCATTCTGCGGAGTAGCCAGCTGCTGCATCACGCTACCGCCGCCTGCGGACTGGCCTGCAATGGTAATATTGTCCGGGTCGCCGCCGAAGGCTGCAATATTTCTCTTTACCCATCTGATACCGGCCTGCTGGTCCAAAAGACCGAAGTTTGCCGGAGCGTCCGGCTGTTCCTTCGCAAGCTCCGGATGAGCCAGGAAACCGAACAAATTCAAACGATAGTTTACGGTAACAACAACGACGCCTCTGCGTGCGAAGCGTTCGCCGTCAAATTCCATTTCAGCGGTATAACCCCAGTTGAAACCGCCACCGAAAATCCAAACGAGAACCGGAAGCTTATCCTCGGTGCTCTTTGCGTTGGTCCACACGTTTAAGTACAGGCAGTCTTCGCCCATCGGAATCTCCGGGTCCACATGCCATTCCTTACAGTAGATGTCGGTGCCCAGGCCCGGTGTGTTCTGGACGGAAATCGGAGCGAATTCATAAGCTTCCAACTCGCCTTCCCAATCCGGACACGGCTGCGGTGCGCGCCATCTGTTTTCGCCTACCGGCGGAGCCGCAAACGGGATACCCTTAAATGCGGTAATACGCGGATCTGCTGCCGGGAGACCCTTCACAATACCGTTTTCTGTTTTTGCCTTACGAATCATAATACCCTCTCTTTCTTTTGAGAGCGCATCCGAATCCACTCTTCTTACGATTTGATTGGTTTGAAGTGATGTGCGGAT
>JAZUBD010000273.1:0-8637 GCA_045638305.1 Lachnospiraceae bacterium | reverse complement strand
TCACAACTGATGTACGGCTTTGCAGGATTATTGTTTAAATATGTCTCGATATCCACCGGCTTTGCATACATTCTGGACTCCATATCCGTAATAGCGTCGTACTTCCGATTCCAGCATACCCCTTCATAATGTACCAAGCGTCGTTTATCCACGGCATGGAAAAACTCTGCCATTGCCGCTATATTTTCTCCGCAATAGGACTCATTTCCGCAGGACCAGATCAGCACACAAGGATGGTTCTTATCCCTCTCGTACATGGATTTTGCCCGGTCCAGAACCGCCGCTCTCCACTCCGGCAAATCTCCCGGAAGATTTCCCGCCGGTCCTCTATCATTCATCCAGGTGCCGTGGGTTTCCAGATTCGTCTCGTCAACGACATAAATACCATACTCGTCACAAAGCTCGTACCATCTCGTCTGGTTCGGATAGTGGCTGGTACGCACCGCATTGATGTTGTTTTGCTTCATCATACGGATATCAGACAGCATCTCTTCCTCCGAGATGGCACGTCCTTTTTCCGCGGAAAACTCATGACGGTCCACCCCTTTAAACAAAATCCGCCTGCCGTTTAAGCACATGAGCCCATCCTTTAACTCAAAGGTACGGAAGCCCATCTTCGTAACAGCGTTCTCGATAACTGCTCCTCTTTCATCGGTCAATTCCACACTAAGCTCATATAAGTTCGGTACTTCCGCGCTCCACGGTGCCACCTTATCCAAGTGCTTTTCCAGCACAACCGTAGCACCTTCACACGGCACAATTTCAGAGATTACACACTCTCCGGCAGTAGTCTTCAGCGTAAAGTTCGCAGTAATACCGTTCGGTTCCGTCTCAAGGTTTCCCGCAAGACAGAGCTCCGCCCTCAGGCATCCGCTGCCGTTTACATAATCATAATCCGCCGTCACCTTCATATCCCGCACATGAACCTCCGGCACCGCATACAAATACACGTCACGGAAAATACCGGAAAACCTCCAGAAATCCTGATCCTCCAGCCAGCTTCCGCTGCTAAAACGATATACTTCCACCGCCAACTTATTATTCTTTTCCGTTACATACGGTGTGATTAAAAACTCGGAAGGCGTAAAGGAATCCTCGCTATACCCCACAAACTCTCCGTTCAACCACACATAAATCGCGGACTCCGCACCCTGAAAAGACAGATATACTTCCTTTCCCCGTAATGCTTCATCCAAATCAAAGTAAGTCACGTAGCTACCCACCGGATTTTCCTTCTTCGGAACCTGTGGTGGCTTTACTGTCTCTACGCCGTCCCACGGGTACATCAGATTTACATACTGACAGCGGCCGTAGCCCTGCAACTGAATATGTCCCGGTACCTGTATCTCATCAAAATCATCTAAAGAAAACTCTGTTTTATAAAAATCCGTAATCCGCTCTGCCGGATTCTTTGCATAAGCAAATCTCCATGTACCGTTTAAGGATTGTCTCAGTTCTTTTCCCTTACAAAAAATCTTATGATCCGAATGAGCTGCCTCACGGTTTACGGCAAACACCTCGGGATTACTAAGCCAGTCAAGCGTCGGTTTCATATGATACCTCCTCGTTCCTTCTCATTTATTATCTTCATTTTACCACCGACTTTTACAAATGAACATAAACACAATATACCAAAACATGCACAAAATGATACAGATGCACTTGCTTTTTTCAGAACGGAAGCGCATAATAAAAGTGATCAAAACTCGGAGGAAATCTATGTATACAAATGCCGCGTACCTTCACGATTCCTTTACGGATGTCATGGACTTAAGTAAACCTCTTATTGTCACCTGCTGTGGCTGTTACCGCATCCATACCCTGCCTGTTTTTCTTACGGAACGCCCGCAAGGCCGGATGGATTACCAGCTTTTATATGTTGCTTCCGGTAAGGCCCACTTTTTCTTTCAGAGGCAGGAGCATGTGATTAACGAGGGTACCATGGTTCTCTATCATCCCGGCGAAGCCCAGAAGTATTTCTACTATGCCTCTGATAAAACCGAGGTATATTGGATTCACTTTACAGGTTCCGAGGTGGAATCCCTTCTTTCCGACTGCGACCTGCCGGCAACGGAAAATGTCTTTTTCACCGGTACCTCTCCCGACTACCCGCAGTTATTTCGTCAAATCATTCAGGAGCTCCAACTCTGCCGACCGAACTACGAAGCGCTTTTGTCTTTGTATTTACGGCATATTTTTCTTCTTATGAACCGTTCCATGAAAGAGGGACAAAAAACAGGCAGCGACATTCGAAACGAAATCGAACGCGCTACCCATTATTTTAATGAACACTATTCTGCTGAAATCAATATCGAGGAGTACGCCAAATCCAGACACTTCAGCACCTGTTGGTTCATCCGTAACTTTAAACAAATCGTAAAGGTTACTCCGATGCAATATATTTTGTCTCTACGGATGATGAACGCCCAGAACCTGTTGGAAAACACCGATTACAACATTACCGAAATTGCAGATGCCGTAGGATACGACAATCCGCTGTATTTCAGTCGTTTGTTTCACAAACATACAGGCCTGGCACCTTCCGAATATCGAAAATTGCGCAGAGAATAACCGAATCTGTTTTAATAAATTACTCTCTTTGCACTGTGAGGCGGGCGATAATTATATTTTGAAATAATGACGCCCGTTTCATACCCTGAGGCATGCACTACCTTACCGTCTCCGATATACATGGCCACATGGTCCACTCTGCCGCCGGAGGCATAGAATACCAAATCTCCTGCCCTAAGATTCGAGGTGTTCGGGGTTACGGACAACAAATTCTTGCTGGCCGCCATATCTCTGGACACTCTCGGTAATGTATAGCCGTACTTTTTATAGGCTGCATAACACAATCCGGAGCAATCCACGCCGGACTTCATATTGGTACCGCCCCAGACATAATCGACTCCTACTGCTGTCTTTGCGTAATCCGCCACCTGCTTTGCCTTATCTCTCTTGGACTGTTCGATGGCTACCTTTTTCGCCTCTTCCGCCTTTTTGGCTGCTTCTGCCGCCGCCTTTTGTTCTGCTTCGATACGCGCCTTTTCCTCCGCAAGGGTCTCCCCGCACTTCGGCTCGCCGGTCACCTTTACATAGGTTGCATATACATATCCGGTCTTTGTCTGTCCACCGGCGGTAAAGCGAATTTTCATCCATTCTCTGCCCTGTTCCAAAAGTTCTGCGGTGTCCCCCTTATGAAAGGTATCCAGCACATTATAACCGGTGCCTGCTCCGGAGCGTACATTTAACACGTTTGCGGTCACTTCAATCTTCGGAGCGTACATTTTAGCGATCGCCGCTTCCGCCTCATCTCCCAACAGCAGATAATCCTTCACCACATAACCTGTTACATTGCCGGAATTCACATATACCCAGTTTCCTTCTTCTTCAATGACTGTAGCCACACAACCGGCATACAGCTTTCCCACGATATCCGAGGATGTAGTACCGCTTTTCCTCACATTGACATAATTGCTCACATTGGCAAATACTTTTGTTCCGCTAAGATCTTTAACTCTGGCAAAGAGTACAATTTCCGCTCCTGACTCATCTGCCTCGGCAATCTTCTGTAATACCTCGCCGCCGATATCTTCCAAGCCGTCTATGTACGGATGCTCCGCTCCAACACTTCTCCAAATCTCCTTTATACTTAACAAGGAGGTCTGCGCCTGCGGCAGTTCCTGCACAGTCACTAAATTCTGCTGTGCATCTGCCACACTTACATCTCCTCCGTTTATGACTCCTACGATTGCTGCCGCGCCCACACACAGCAGTATTCTGTTATACTTCCGACTACCCATACAACGCCTCCCTTATAATTGTTACAAAATTATTACAAAGTTGTAACATGATTATAACAAACCCCACATATTTTGTCAACATGCGGGGTCTTCCAATTTCTTCCTATTCCGTTTTTTACCTATTACTGCTCGTTCAAATACGCTTCGATTTCGTAAATTGCCGTTGCTCCGTCTGCCGCTGCGGTCACTACCTGACGCAAATGCTTCGTACGCAAATCTCCTGCCGCAAACACGCCCGGAACATCCGCACGACAATCCTCTCCCGCAATTACATACCCGGATGCATCCAGAGATACCAGTCCCTGCAGAAGTTCGGAATTCGGGAGCATTCCCACCGCTACAAACACGCCGGATACCGGTAATTCTCTTTCACCGCCTTCCGTATTAACCACAAGGCGCTCTACCTTTCCGGCACCCTCGATTCTTGCCGGGATCGCCTTTACCACAAACTCTACATTCTCACAGGCGCGGAGACGATTTACCAATGTCTTTGCAGCGCGAAACTCATCTCTTCGATGTACCAGATATACCTTTTTACAAATGCGGGCCAGGAATATGGCATCTTCGATTGCCACATCACCTCCACCTATTACAGCCACCTCTTTGCCACGGAAAAAGGCTCCGTCACAGGTTGCACAATAGGACACTCCGCTTCCGGCAAACTCTGCTTCTCCCGGCACATCAAGCTTTCTGTGCTTTGCTCCGGTAGCAAACAATACGGTCTTCGAAGAATAGGTCTCTCCGTCCTCTAAGGAAATCAAAAATCCGCCGTCCTGCTTTTCTACCTTTACCACCTTGCCGTCCCGAAACTGTACTCCGCAGGCATCGCAATGTTCACGAAACTTCATGGCCAGTTCAAAACCACCGATTCCCTTCAGTCCCGGATAGTTGTCCACCTCGGACGTATTCACAATCTGTCCGCCGCTCATCAGACCGCTTTCCAACACCAAATGAGAAAGCTCTGCTCTTGCCGCATAAATACCTGCCGCCATGCCTGCCGGTCCTGCACCGATAATCATTGTATCTAACATAAAAACCTCTTTCCGCGCCTTATGGCGCTTTTTCTTGCTTTTTTTACTTTTTCATGATATAATAATTTTAGAAACTAACCGTTCTGTACGTATTCCGCTACAGAAGAAAGGAGGATGCCTTATGGATATTGCCGCACTTTCGATGCAGGCTTCTGCATTACAAGCTTCCGATATGGTCGGTGTTGCGGTTTTCAAGAAGACTCTTGAGACCATCGAAGGCACCGGAGAAAACATGATTAAGATGATGGAACAGTCGGTTCAGCCAAATCTGGGACAAAACATCGACCTTCGTGTGTAAGCTCATGCTGATGCATGGGCTTTTCTTTTGCCCTTTTCGTCAATTTCCCATGCGCAATATCATATATGCGATGCAAATTAACACACCCGCAAGCAATGCCGGCGAATACACCGTCCCGAATCCTCCCTTTTCTTCCTTCGGTTCGATTTCTTCCTTTCGAAACAAAGACACCCTTTGCTTCTCCCTATTTTCTTTACATTTCAATAATAAAAAAACAATGAGAACCGTCCCCGCTACGGCCGCTATCGTCCACGGCAAACTTCCAAGAAGATGCGCTCCTATCATCGCCGCATCCGGCTGTCCCTGTGTCTGCAATACTTCTTCGTTTCCCTTTACCGACAAATACAACACCACTACGGACCGCCCATTGATATACATGTGTAAAAAAACCGACGGTAAAATCGATTTCGTAATATCATTTACCAGTGCAAACACAATTCCCAATGCAAAGGCATAAAAAAACTGATTCGGATTCATATGCAGAATCCCGAACAAAAACGCCGTCAAAAGAATCGCTCCCCACCTACCGCAGTTACGATATCCCCAAAACAACATTCCGCGACACAGCGCCTCCTCACAAACCGCCGGCACCACCGCAATGGTAAAAAAGGCAAAAGGAAACGGATAGCTAAGAATCAATTCCGCCATGCTTTCTCCTATGGTATTCACGGTAAATAGTTGGGAAAACGCATTAATAAACTCCGCAATCTTATCAATACATACCGCCAGAGGCAAAAGTAACAGCCATTCCTTCCAACCGATTGTCTTTAGTAACAATCCTTCTTTTAAGGATATCCTTTGCAGGGAAAAATAGGCCACTGCCGGAAACGCGATAAACAACTGCACCAGGATCTGGAGCACCATCCTATCCCGCACTCCCAAACCGGCAACCAAATATATCATTGCTTGTGAGAATATCACACTAACCAGAAACACCCGGTTTGCCTCTAAGGCACGCACTCGTTTCATAGAGCTTCCTCCCGTCAAAATCACTCCCTCTATCAGTATACAATTTTTTCCGCACTATTTCTAGCTTTTTTTGCGAAATTATGCTATACTTGTGTGCATATAAAAAAAATACGGTTTCGCCGGTAGGTTCTGCCGGCACACAAGGAGCAGTTATGTATTCGTTTTCCACAAGAGTCCGATACAGCGAAGTGGATTCCACCCTGCGTATGTCCTATCCGGCAATTATCAATTATTTTCAGGATTGCAGCATTTTCCACTCGGAAGACCTTGGTATCGGCATTGACTTTTTAAAAGAAGCCCATCGTGTCTGGCTGATGAATTCCTGGCAGATCCGGATTCATCGTTTTCCGAAGTACGGGGAATTGTTACAGGTCAGCACATGGCCTTATGATTTTAAGTCCATGTTCGGCTATCGTAATTTCACCCTGACGGACGAGGCCGGAGAGATTTTGGTGGTTGCCAACTCCATCTGGGTCTTTGCGGACACCGACACCGGACGTCCGGCAAAGCCGGACCCGGATTACGCTTCCCGATATCCGTTGGAGCCACCCTATCCCATGGAAGCTGCTCCGCGAAAAATTGAGATTCCTCCGGAGGGAACTCTGCTGACTCCGATTCCGGTCAGCGTATCCCATCTGGACTCCAACCATCACGTGAACAACGGGCAATATGTAGCCATGGCTGCCGCATTACTTCCGGGTACCGATTACACCGGCCTCCGGGTAGAATATAAAAAATCCGCACAGCTAGGCGATACCATTTATCCCCGCCTTACACAGACCGGGGACAAGTGCACCGTAGTACTTGCCGCGCAGGACGGCACACCTTATGCCGTTGCGGAGTTTACAAAATAATAGTTTGCTTCCTATTAACTCATTTTATTACAGAGAGGATTTACAGTTATGATTATGCTTGGACAAGTGCAGACTCTTACCGTCTGCAGGTCAACCGAAAACGGTGTTTATCTGGAAAGCAAAAGCGAAGGCACCCCTTCCTTTTCCACCGACACCGCTGCCATTGAAGAAACCAGAGTACTGCTTCCCCGCAATCAGGTGCCGCAAGGCATCAAACATGGGGATACCCTTCGTGTATTCGTTTACCGCGATTCCGAAGACCGTGCCATTGCCACTACCACCGTTCCGCCTCTTACCTTAGGCGAAACCGCGGTGTTAACCGTCAACGAGACTTCCCAAATCGGTGCCTTCTTAGACTGGGGCCTGGCAAAGGATTTACTTCTTCCGTTTAAAGAGCAGACCGCAAAAGTAAAGCAAGGAGAACGTGTCTTAGTCGCTCTATACATCGACAAGAGCGGCCGTCTTTGCGCCACCATGCATGTCTACGATTATCTTTCCGGAAATGCCCCGTATCAGAAGGATGACCGGGTTACCGGTATTGTATACGAACACATTGACGAATTCGGCACCTATGTGGCAGTAGACGATATTTACTCTGCCCTGATTCCTCGCCGGGAAGTTATCTCTCCGCTTCGCCCGGGCACTGTCATCAATGCCCGTGTCACCAAAGTACAGCCGGACGGACGCTTAGAGCTCTCTATCCGCGAAAAAGCCTACCTCCAGATGGACAACGATGCAGAGGGCGTTCTGGCTCTTTTAAAAGAAGCCGGCGGCTTCCTTCCGTATCACGATAAATCAAACCCGGAGGCCATCAAAGCTAAATTCGGTTTGAGCAAAAACTCCTTTAAGCGGGCCATCGGGCGTCTTTATAAGGACAGCATTATTACCATTGAAGAAGACGGTATTCGTCTGAAATAAAAAGACTGTATACTCATTACACCGCAGTCCCATAACAACAAAGCGCTGTAGACATCACACCTACAGCGCTTCTTTTCTATCCATTACTTACAAATCATTTTCCTCTGTCCAGGAAACGCATCTGCGGTCCTGCCTTCGTTGCAAGTTTCGGTTCCGCATCAAGCTTCGGGCGGGAATATGCCGAAAAATCATTAATATACTTTGCCTTACAGGTATCACAGAACCGGCCGGTACGAATCATCTTACCGCAGCCTTCGCACTCCAAGCCCACCTGAGCTTCTTCACTAAACGCCAGACGCTCTTCGCGAATCCAACGCTTAATCTGGGCTATGGTAACATCATTTTCTTCCGCCACCTCCTGCATACCTGCGCGCGGATGTTCATACACGTAGTCACGCACCTCATCAAACTTTACATCCAGCGCCTTAATACACTCCGGACAAAGCGGCTGTCCGCCGATATAGTTAAACAAACGGCTGCATCCTTTACAATTTCGTACATCCATGACATCTTCCTCCTCTTTTTTACAATCTATTCGCTACCGATACAAACACAAATTCCGTATACAGATGAAATCCCGTGAGCCTTCAGCACCTCCGTACAAGCCTCCATCGTCGCTCCTGTGGTAAAAATATCATCCACCAGTGCCACTGCCTCCGGCACACTCTCTAAGCGCTTGGCTTCCCTTTCGTCCCATGCCAGCGATGCCGCCAGGTTCTGTTTCCGTTCCTTTGGTGATAAGCCGCTCTGGGGCTTTGTATTCT
>JAZUBD010000272.1:0-2810 GCA_045638305.1 Lachnospiraceae bacterium | reverse complement strand
ATGGCTACGATCCGACTTGGTAATGCAGATTGTGCGAGAGCTTGCCGGTTACAGCTACGGACGAAGTGATCTGGTTCGCCGTGCCATGGCAAAGAAAAAAGCCGATGTGATGGCGAAGGAACGGAAGAACTTCGTTTACGGGAATGAGGCGGAGGGCGTAAAAGGCTGTGTTGCCAACGGAATCTCCGAAGAAGTGGGAAATAAAATCTTTGATGAGATGACGGACTTTGCAAAGTATGCCTTTAACAAGGCTCACGCAGCCTGCTATGCGGTGGTATCTTACCGCACCGCCTATTTGAAATATTATCATCCGGTAGAGTTTATGGCGGCGCTTATGACCTCCATTATGGACCAGACGGCGAAGGTGTCCCAGTATATTTTGACCTGTCGCCAGATGGGTATTGTAATTTTGCCGCCGGATGTAAATAACGGGGAGGAACGGTTTACCACAGAAGGGAATGCCATTCGTTTTGCTCTGGCTGCCATCAAGGGAATCGGTAAGCCGGTCATTCGCGACATTGTGGCGGAACGGGAAGCAAACGGACCGTTTACCACCTTAAAGGATTTTATCGACCGTTTATCCGGTACCGGTGTCAATAAGCGGGCTTTGGAGAGTTTTATCAAGGCGGGCGCCTTTGACTGCTTAAAGGGAAACCGTCGTCAGTTTACGTTAAGCTATGCGGCTATTGTGGATAGCATTGCATCGGAAAAGAAGAAAAATCTTTCCGGACAGATGAGCCTGTTCGATTTTGCCGCACCGGAGGAGAAGGAAGAGTTTGAAGTACGTCTTCCGGATGTACCGGAGTTCGAAAAGAGCGAGCTTTTAGCCTTTGAAAAGGAAACCTTGGGTATTTATCTGAGCGGTCATCCGTTGGATGAATATCAGGAGATGTTAAGTAAAAATGTAACCAAAGTGTCGTCGGATTTTGTGGCCGAGGAAGAGGAGGAAGATGCCGAACCAAAGGTACAGGACGGTGATACGGAGATTATCGGCGGAATTATTACGGCAATCACCAGAAAGACAACCAGAAGTAATTCCATGATGGCTTTTGTTACGATAGAGGATGTGCTGGGAACGGTCGAGGTAATTGTGTTCCCGCGAGATTATGAAAAGTATAAACAAGAGCTCTTTGAGGATAATAAGGTATTAATCAGAGGACGTGTAGCGGTGGAAGAGGAACGGGCAGCACGACTTATTTGCAGTGAAATCGTTCCGTTTACCGAGATGCCGCGGGAGGTTTGGGTAAAGTTCCCGGACAAGGAGGCCTTTCTGCGACAGGAGAGTTCTCTGTATGAAATACTGGATGCCTTTGACGGAAAAGATGCCACGGTAGTGTACTGTGTAGAGGAAAAAGCAATCAAGCGTTTGCCGAAAAACCATGCGACACAGGTATGTGAGGCATTGATTTCCCGTTTGGAGACGACTTTTGGAAAAGATTCTGTAAAAGTTGTGGAAAAACCTCTTGAAAAAAGGGGATAAACGCTGTACAATAGTAGATGCATGTTATTAAGCACGGAGGAGTACAAAATGGCAACGAAAAAGACTGAGAGCAATAACACGGTGGGAAAGAAAACCGGTGATGATATTAAGACGATTGCAGTGTTGACCAGTGGCGGTGATGCGCCGGGTATGAACGCTGTTATCCGTTCTGTTGTTAGAACCGCGCTTGCAAACGGCAAGAAGGTGAAGGGTATCCGCAGAGGATATGCCGGACTTTTGGATGAGGATATTATTGATATGGACGCTAAGAGCGTAGCGGATATTATCCAGCGCGGCGGTACTGTTTTATATACGGCACGTTGTGCGGAGTTTACGACACCGGAAGGTCAGGATAAGGGAGCTGCCATTTGTAAGAAGCACGGCATTGATGCAGTGGTTGTTATCGGTGGCGACGGTTCCTTCCAGGGTGCCAGAAAGCTTGCGGCTCGCGGAATCAACACCATCGGCGTTCCGGGTACCATTGACCTGGATATCGCATGTACCGATTACACCATCGGCTTTGATACCGCTATCAATACCGCGATGGAAGCAATCGATAAGGTACGTGATACCTCTACCTCTCACGAGAGATGTAGTATTATCGAGGTAATGGGTCGTCATGCGGGTTATATCGCTTTATGGTGCGGTATTGCAAACGGTGCAGAGGATATTATTCTTCCGGAGCGTTACGAAGAGGATTACGAGCAGAAGATTATCGAAAATATCAGAGAGAAGAAGATGCTCGGCAAGAAGCATCATATCATCATCAACGCAGAGGGCGTAGGTGATTCCTATGAGATGGCAAAGCGTATTGAGCGAGCTACCGATATGGAGACCAGAGCAACGATTGTAGGCCATATCCAGCGTGGCGGTAGCCCGACCTGTAGAGACCGTGTATATGCGTCCATGATGGGAGCAAAGGCGGTAGAGCTTCTTTGCGAGGGCAAGAACAACCGTGTCGTTGCTTATAAGAACGGCGGTCTTATCGATTACGATATCGAAGAAGCACTTGCAATGAAGAAGGATTTGGATGAGGATATGGTAATCATGTCCCAGAAGTTATCCAGAAAGTAACGGAGCAGAGATATTATAAGAAAGGTCAGCGTGTTTGAGACGCTGACCTTTAATTTCGTAAGAATTGCCTGTCGTAGCAAATAAATCAAAATGTAACGTTATACTGCCAGATCCACGTTGGCTCCCAGCACCGCGTCTAAATCAGCGGCTTTTTTATTTTTATCATACTCGGAGTCACCGTACTTAATGAGAGTACGGGTGGTGCCGCCTGCAACGTAAGAACGTCCGCATTCCGGACAGATGGCGGTTTTTAACG
>JAZUBD010000271.1:0-1937 GCA_045638305.1 Lachnospiraceae bacterium | reverse complement strand
TGAGGCGGTATTTTTAATTTTATTGCACAATGATCCCAGCGGCATCCCCATGCCCAGCGATGCGGATATTTCCGTGACCCTAAAGTTGGCAAAAGCCTGTGAAATCGTAGGAATTGAGCTTCGTGACCACATTATTATCGGGGATAATTGTTACCTCAGCATGATGGAAAAAGGCATTTTAGAATGAGATATGTCAAAATATAGGACAAATAAATGATTGAAATAAATAGGAAAAAGTGGTACACTATGATAGAATATAGAAATACTATGCGAAGGGAGATAAGAAAGTTGTCATCAAAAGTTTTTGCCATAGATTTTGGTACGAGTATGTTAAAGATTTACAAGAAAAACGAGGGTGTCATTTTCGACGAAAAGAATGTAGTTGCCATCTGTAACGGAACCGTAAAGGCAATCGGTGATGAGGCCTTTGAAATGTACGGGAGAACCCCGGATAATTTCGAAGTTACCTTCCCGGTAAAGTACGGTGTCATTGCGGATTTTGCCAATATGTTGTCGATGTTAAATGCTTCTTTGGATGCAATTTCGGACAAGCACGGAAAGGTAAACGGTGCGGAGTTTATCGTGGCCATTCCGAGTGATATCAGTGAGGTGGAGTGCCGTGCATTCTATGATTTGCTCTGGAGCTCCTCTGCGAAGCCGAAGAAGGACAAGGTGCGCGCGGTGCACAAGCCGGTTGCCAATGCCATCGGTGCGGGACTGGAAGTTATGACCGCCAACGGAATTATGGTGGTGGATATCGGTGCGGAGACTACCGAGATTGCGGTTATGGCGCTCGGCGGTATCGTAAACAGTAAAAAGGTAAACATCGGCGGTACTCGTCTGGATGATACGATTATTACCAATGTGAAGAAGAGATACAACCTTATTATCGGTAGTAAGACCGCAGAACTCATTAAGAAAGAGCTTTCCTGTGCGCTTCCGCCGAAGGAGGTTAAGACCCTTCGGGTTTACGGACGCGATGTCATGTCCGGTCTTCCGACCGAGGCAGAGATTGATTCCGCCTTTGTATATGAGTCCATCGCGGAACATTTGCAATCCATCGTAGATGAGGTTAAGATGATTCTGGAGAAAACTCCGCCGGAAATCGCTTCCGATATTTTGGATACCGGTATTTATTTGACAGGTGGTTCCGCGAATATTAAGGATTTGGACAAGTTGTTTGCCCAGGAGACGGAGCTTGATATTCATATTTGTGAGAATGCTGCCAATACGGTTGTTATGGGCTTAGGTAAGATTTTAGAGAACGGAAAGTTCAGCGATTTGCGCTTGACCTTGGACAAGATGGCAAACGGAGGTTGATAGAGGATGAAACGTCGCAGAAGGAGAAGACGGAGCGACTTTGAGTTCAATCCGAAGTATTTATGGATATTCTGCATCATTCTTTGTGTTGTGCTGATGTTTGTGTCCTATCGCTTCCCGGAGCGTTTCTCCGGTGTAAAGACCTTTGCCGGCAATATTATGGCTCCGATGCAGCGTGGGATTAATACCGTAGGACGAGGCATTTTCGATAAACTGGAGGGCTTCCGGAGCGTGAAGTCCCTGCGGGAGGAGAATGAAGCGTTAAAGGCGAAGATAGAGGTCCTTACCGCTACGAATCAGACCCTAACCCAGGACAAGTATGAATTGGACGGGTTGCGTCGTTTGTACGAGTTGGATGCCAAGTACATGGATTACGACAAGGTGGCCGCACGGGTGATTGCCAGCGATACCAATAACTGGTTTTACAGCTTTATCGTAGACAAGGGCAGTGAGGACGGCATTAAAGTCGGCATGAATGTTATGGCAGGCAACGGCTTGGTGGGTATCGTTTCCGAAACCGGCAAAAACTGGTCCCGCATTCGTTCCATCATTGACGATAACTGTAATGTCAGCGGCATGTCCATAGAGACTCAGGATACTTGTATTGTATCCGGTGA
>JAZUBD010000270.1:0-1074 GCA_045638305.1 Lachnospiraceae bacterium | reverse complement strand
GTTTCTGACCGCCGGAGAGGCGTAATCCCCGTTCCCCTACCTGAGTTTCGTATTCCTCCGGCATATGTAAAATATCTTCGTGGATGTTGGCGGCCTTGGCAGCGGCAATGATTTCTTCCCGGGTGGCATCCGGCTTAGCATAGCCGATGTTGTCGGCAATGGAGCCGTGGAACAGGAAGGTATCCTGCAGTACCGGGGAAATATTGTTACGAAGACTTTCTAAGGTGACATTCCGCACATCCTGTCCGTCTACCAGCACCGCACCCTCTACCGGATCGTAGAAGCGGGAGATGAGCTGGGTAATGGTGGTTTTGCCGACGCCGGTCGGGCCGACTAAGGCTACCATCTGTCCCGGCTTACAGGTAAAGGAAATGTCCTTTAATACCGGTACCTTGTTGCTGTAGTGGAAGGATACGTTCCGGAAGGTAATCTCGCCGGAGACATTGTCTAAGTCTTTTGCGTCTGCTTTATTTTCAATGGCAGACGGAGTGTCTAAAATCAAAGTAACACGTTCTGCGCCGGCCAGAGACTGCTGGAGGTTTTCCAGCCAGCTTGCAAGTCCGGAAATCGGCGCGTAGAACAGGCCCAGGTATAAAACGAAGGCAACGATATCTTCTACGGATAACTGGCCCAAATACGCCAAATAGCCGCCCACAGCCACCACAAGCACCGTACCGATGGAGGAAACGAACTCCACACTCGGGTGGAAGATGGCGCTGGCGCGTAATGCACGGAGCATGGCACGAACCTGGGTAAAGTTGCTTTCGCTGACAAGAGCAGCTTCCTCCTCCTCCTGCCCGAAGGACTGGATTTCGTGGAGACCGGACAAATTGTCCTGAAGCTTTGCGTTTAACTCCCCCATACTTTTCTGGGACGCCTTGAAAAACGGGCGTACCTTTTTTGCGAAAATGACACCGGAAATGAGGATGAGCGGAATCGGGAAGCAGGTAATGAGAGCCAGCTTCCAGTTAATCATAAGGAGAATGGTCAGTACGCCGCCGAAGGTCACAAGGTTTGTAATCATATCCGGAATCATGTGAGCGTAGAGGAGCTCGAAGTCTCTTGTGTCGTTGA
>JAZUBD010000269.1:0-3824 GCA_045638305.1 Lachnospiraceae bacterium | reverse complement strand
GACCCTACGGAACCTCGGGAACCTACCAGATACCCGTCCTCATTGGACTTCCAAACCAGCTTTTGGGCAATAATATACATCACGGCGAAACCGTTCTTAATAATGGAATTTAACTCATGCTCCAGGCGTTCTTCCACAATTCCCGGCAAATTTTCACCGTACATGGAATGGGCCTTGTCATAACAAATCTTACGAAGGGTCTTGTCGGAATCTTCGATGACCGGCGGACATTTATCCGGATGAATCGGGGACACGTATTCAATCATATCCGCTATCTTCTGCGGATTGTCAAGAACTACTTCTTCCGCCTTCTCCTGTCGGAGGTAAGAAAACTCCGCAAGCATCTCCTCCGTGGTACGGAAGTACAACGGAGCCTGGTTATCCGCATCCGCAAAGCCCTTACAGGACATAATAATACGGCGGTATACCTCATCCTCCGGATTTAAGAAATGCACGTCACAGGTGGCTGCCACCGGCTTGTTGTACTGCTCGCCCAGGGCGATAATCTTTTTATTGATGGCAATCAAATCCTCCTCAGACTTGATATTCTCATGTTTCTCATCCGCAATCATAAACTGATTATTTCCGAGGGGCTGAATCTCGTAATAATCGTAAAACTCGCAAAGTCGCTCAATCTCATTCTGCGGGGACTCACGCAAAATCGCCTGATACAGCTCTCCCGCTTCACAGGCTGAGCCGATAATAAGACCTTCTCTGTTCTCTAAGAACAAACTCTTCGGAATTCGGGGACGTCTGGCGTAATAATCAATATGGGAAAGAGAAACCAAACGATATAAGTTAATACGTCCTGTCTCGTTCTGACACAGAATAATCGCATGATAGGTCGGCATCTTTTTAATCATTTCCGGCGTCGGCTTACATACCTCATTGACCTCATCCAAGGATACCGTCTTGCGTTCTCTGAGCATATCCAGGAACTTTACAAAAATATCCGCCGTCGCCTTGGCATCGTCCACCGCACGATGATGATTTTCCAAAGAAACGCCCAGCTCTCGTGCCACCACATCCAGCTTAAAACGGCTAAGTCCCGGCAAAAGTGCCCTGGCCAGTCCTACCGTATCAATAACCGTAAAATCGTAGGTCAGTCCCAAACGCTCCGCATTGGTACGGATAAAGCCCGTATCAAAGGAAGCATTATGAGCCACCAGCGTACATTCCTCACAAAACGCCAGAAACTCCGGCAAAACCACCTCAATTTCCGGAGAATCCATGACCATGGAATCCTTAATACCGGTCAGTTCCTCGATGCGCGGCGGAATCGGCACCTTCGGATTGACAAAGGTGGAATACCGGTCCGTAATCTTTCCGTTTTCTACCTTTACGGCACCGATTTCGATAATCCGGTCACGCTCCGCACCGAAGCCCGTAGTCTCGATATCAAACACCACAAAGCCGCTGTCAAGGGACTGTCCCTTGCTGTCCCGCACCGGCTCCAATATATCATCTACCAGATATGCCTCTACGCCGTAAATAATCTTAAAATCCTTGGCGCGCTGCATCTTTTCTTCGTCATCCTTATAATCCTTCGGATTAATGGCGTGATTTGCTTCCGGGAACGCCTGTACCACACCATGGTCCGTAATGGCAATACCCGGCATCCCCCATTCAAAGGCAGTCTTAACTAATACCTTTGGGTCCACCACCGCATCCATATCACTCATTTTCGTATGGGCATGGAGTTCGATACGCTTCCGCTCTGCCGTATCCATACGTTTTTTCGTAAAATCTTTGATATTTTTCATACCGTAAATGACACCCACGGACACTTCCTTTTCGTAGGTATCAAACATAACCTGTCCCTTCATGAGCACGAACTTACCCGGCTTTAACTTTCCACGAAGGTCGTCTGCTTCTTCCTTCCGGACAAAGATTTTCGCTCCGATGGAATTGGTAAAGTCCGTAATCTGGAACATAAACAAAAGCTTTTCGTTTCGAAGCTCCCGCTCCTCAAACTTAATAATCTTTCCGCGAATGACGTAATCGCCAAAACCGTCATCCACCTCTGAAATCGCACTAAGTTCTCCGTCAAACGGTTTTCCGTAGAAAATATCCGGGTCCTCCGGAATCTTTTTCTTCGGCGTATAGTTGCCGTTTCGTTCAAACTTCTTAAAGTCTGCCTTGCCGTTCTTATCGTCGGCCTTCTTTTCAGAGCCGGCTTTCGCCGCTTTTTCGGCACCGGCGCCTTTTCCCGAACCGCCCTGGCCTGCTTCACCGTTTTGACCGGTGCCACCGGTCTGTCCGGTACCTCCTGCCGCGCCGTTCTGACCGGATGTTCCGTTTGCGCCTTGGCCGTTTGCCGTACCGTCTCCTGCCACGCCTTCCGTTTGACTGTTTCTACCGTTTACAGAGGATTCCGTACCATCGGCTTCCTCCTCGTTCTTTGCCGGCATTACGCCCATGCTGCGAAGCTTATCCTTGGTATAAAACTCATAGGCCGGTCGTACCGGGCCCTCTCCCACCTCCGGTTCGTCTTTTTCTATCTCATAAAACTCATTCACGACACGAAGCGGTACTTCAAAGCGTGACAAAAAGAGCTCCTCAATGCAGCTCTTTACCTCTTCTCCGATATGTCGATTGATAAACGTGTCCTCCGTTTTAAGGTGTAGCTCCGTACCTGTTACATACACCTCGGCCCGGTTTAAAAAATTCGCGTTTAAGCGGCTCTCTGCCCCCAGTTCCTCGCGCACGGACTCCTGATAATGGTCCCAAATGGACTCCGGAGTATACTGCGCGGATAGCTTGTAATGCTCCGCTACCGTCGCATGCTTGTCCATTCCTTTAAAGAACTGGTCATTTAACACCTTTTCCAGATACCGTACAGTGCTATACTCAAGCAAACGCTCGCTTTCGATATGTACCGTTACTCCCCCCGAATGGCGGGAAGCACTTAATTTCAAAACCTCAACTTCGTCAAATACCCGGCGCAACTCCTGCGGTGGATTGACCGAATCAAATACCTCATACAGCTTCATACGCCTCTATCTCCTCCCTCAGTGCGGAAAGAAGGGCTTCCTCCGGCACTTTGCGGACAATTTCTCCTTTGCGGAATACCAAACCTTCTCCGTTGCCTCCCGCAATACCAAGATCGGCTTCCTTGGCTTCTCCCGGACCGTTTACCGCACAGCCCATGACTGCCACCTTAATCGGCAAATCATAGCCTGCCACCATAGTTTCCACCTGTTCCGCCAGTCCGATTAAATCAATCTTCGTTCTGCCGCAGGTCGGACAGGACACCACTTCAATGCCGCCCTTACGCAGTCCCAAGGTACGTAAAATCAGTTTTGCGGTCACAATCTCCTCCACCGGCGCGGCCGTTAAGGATACACGAATCGTATCGCCGATGCCCTGAGATAATATCATTCCCAAGCCCAAGGAAGATTTAATATTTCCGGAACGAATCGTACCGGCCTCCGTAATACCGACATGTAGCGGATAATCGGTCTTTGTTGCAATCAGTTCATGGGCTTTTACGCACATCAGTACATCCGAAGACTTGATACTGATCACGATATCGTGAAAATCAAACTGCTCCAGCATCGCCACCTTATCAAGGGCACTTTCCACGATACCTTCCGCCGTCACTCCACCGTACTTTTCCACCAGATTCCGCTCCAGGGAACCGCTGTTTACGCCCACACGAATCGGCACGCCGTACTTCTTTGCGGTCTCCGCCACCTCGCACACCCGGTCCATGGAACCGATATTGCCCGGATTGATACGGATTTTGTCCGCACCGGCCTCCATGGCCGCAATGGCCAGGCGGTAATCAAAATGAATATCCGCCACCAACGGAATCGTAATCT
>JAZUBD010000268.1:0-9346 GCA_045638305.1 Lachnospiraceae bacterium | reverse complement strand
GGTAATTATAGGTCTGCCCCTTGGCATCCGTCAAAGTTCCGTCCGGCAGAGCGGTCACCGTCCAGCCCTCACCATACGACGGATAGGTGCAGGTCAGTTTTCCGTTAAGCATAAGTTCCACCGATACTTCCGTTTCCTCCTCCGGGTACAGGTAGATGACCGGCTTGTAACACAATACCTCACCGTTCTCCGTCGGCTCCGGCTCCCACGTGCCGACCTCTATGGTCAGCAAATCCGCTTCCATCCGCCAGGTTTTCGGATCATAGCAAGCATTCTCGTAGGTACAAGTCACATAATCTCCGATGCACCAATGATCGGAAATGGTTCCGTTCAGTTTAATTTCCTGCCCCAGCGGAAGCGGTCTTGCAAAAAAGCAATCAGAATAAATCTTTGTAATCCGTAAATCGGTAAAATCAAACACCCTACTGTCATACTCTTCCGCAACCGTCTTATCAATCCACTGTCCCGTATAGGTCCGTTCTCTGTTTTTCTCGGATAATTTCCATTTGCTTACCGTAATCCCGGCAGGGTAAGACTCTTTTATCATCCCGTCATAAAAGATTTCTACAATATCCCCCGGTTCCGCATCAGTTCCTTCTATCCCTTTCATGGAGAAGCGGATTCTGTCACTGCTTTTGCGCTCATCCTCTCCTTCCAAGGGCTCCACCAAAGCAGAAACCACAGAGAGTTCCAGAACCGTCGCCTCAAAGCTCTCCTCTTTCGGCTGTTCCAACTCCCAAAGCTCATCTATGGACTTAAAATTATCCGGGAAGAAATAAACCTCTGTCTTTCTGACACGTATCAGGTCGTCCAGGCGATTCCATTTTACCACCTTGTAGGTCAGGGCAGTGTAGGCCCTCGTCCCACCATCCTTGTAAACACCCGAAGGCACCGGCACAAAAAGCACCGCAAGCAGTACAAGCACGGTAATCGGTATCCAAACCTTCTTACTTAACTTCTTTTTCGGCTTTTCTTCCATAAGGTAACTCCCCTCCTCGTATCATATCTTTTCGCTTATCAATCCTCTTTCGCTACCGCCTGCTCCAGTTGCGTTTTCAGCACCGCCAATTGGTCATCGGAAAGCGTCACCACGCACCCGTTGCTCTCATTGTACAGGTTATTTTCATACAAACGAAACTTCGTTTCTTCTCCCGTAGACTCCCGGAACACAAGGGTATAGTCTGCCGGTTTCTCTTCCAAACAATACTTAAACTTTAACTCATCTTCAATGGTATCCCAATCCGTTCCATTGGCAATCGATTCCTTTCCGGTCGTTCCGTCCAACCCGCCGGTTGCACCGTCCGCACCATCCAAGCCCCCGATTGCATCTGCTCCCGACATATCGAAGTACATTGCCATACTCCCGTACAAGTCTCCCATAGTTTCCGTATCCGTAAACTTTTTCGATACCGCTGCACTTCCGGTACCTTCCGTCAGCATCACAAACAAATACTCTGTGGCATCGCCATATAACTCAAAGTCCAAACCGCCCAACACCCGGTCCGGTATTCCGGTATTCCCTGCTTTGAATTCTCCAATCTCATCCACCGGTTCAAGCAAGGGCCTGATATACAATCCACCCGCAACCAGCAGCAGACACAGCGGAATACACCAAGCCAACACGTGGTTCCGCTTTCTTTTTCGTTCTTTTATTCTTTCTTCACTGCGACGGAACACCTCCGCCTTACAGTCCTCTAAATTTCTCATTCTAACAGCTCACCATCCTCTCCCAGTAGGGATCGAAGTTCCTTTTTCGCGCGATACAAAAGATTGTCCACCTGCTTCCGGTTCTTTTTCATGACCTTAGCCGCCTCCTCGTAGGTCATCTCCTCAAAATAAATGAGATGGACAACTACTCGCATGTCCTCCGGAAGTTCAGCAATCGCATCATTTACGACGCGCTTCCTTTCCTCGACAAGCACCTGCTCTTCCAAGGTCTCCTCCCCGGAAGACACCTCCGTCTCTTCGGTCAGCTCCGTAAATTCAATGACCTTCCGGTGCTTGATATAATCCAAGGCCCGGCTCCTGCCTATCATGTACAAATAGGTCTTTAGTGACACCTTAAAGTTATACCGGTGCTTATGTACAATCAAGTCCCTTAATTGTAAATCGAAAATCCATACCTATCCTGATATGATGTAAATTGTTGTTTTACAAAACTGAATCAGGTACAGGTATGGATTTTACTTTGCAAACCATTAAATTAAGTTTTGTAATTAAATATATTTTGTTATGATTAGACATGCTGGTGGTATAGAAAGGAGCCATTATGTCTAAATTTTTATCTCTTGAGGACCGAATGACCATCGCCAGAGGTCTTAGAGAGCAACTGTCTTTCGGTGAAATTGCCAAAGAGCTAAAACGTGATCGTTCAACCATTGCTAAAGAAGTAAAAAGATACTCCTCGGAAGTCAAAAGTGGTTGCTCCTATTACGGTTACAATGCTTGTGTCCATCGAAAACTTTGTAAGGAACAGAAGGTGTGTGGAACCGACTGCACCAGAGTCGCCGCATATAAGTGTAGCATTTGTAACAAATGCAATGATAACTGTTCTATGTTTCAAGAAGAAGTGTGCATGACACGATTCCGGCCGCCATATGTCTGCAATGGTTGTGAGGAACGTAACAAATGCACTCTTCGAAAAGTTATCTATGATCCGGAGGAAGCTAACATGAAAGCGGCTGTTAGTATATCTTCCAGCAGGTCCGGTTTTTGTACTACAGAAGCGGATATAGCACGTATCAACGCTATAATTACGCCGCTCATACTTCAAGGGCAATCAATTCACCAGATATATATTAATCATAAGGATGAATTGATGTGTAGCGAAAAGACGCTCTACAATTACATAGATGCCTGCCTTTTCGATGTGCGTAACATCGATTTGCCCAGAAAGGTGAGATATCGCCCACGTTATAAGAAGCCGGAGTTTAAAGTGGACAGAGCCTGTCGTAACGGCAGAACATATATGGATTATGAGAGATTCACTGCGAATAATCCTGAGCTATCTGTTGTTCAGATGGACTCCGTAATCGGAAGCAGAGGAGGTAAAGTATTACTTACTATGCACTTTGTAGATACAAGCCTCATGCTTGCCTTTATAAGGGATGCAAACACATCTAAGTCGGTCTTGGATATAATAGAGCATTTAAATACTGTACTAGGAAATGCAACATTTAACAAACTTTTTCCTGTTATCCTTACAGATAATGGAAGTGAGTTTTCCAACCCGTCGGCTATCGAAAACGGAAAAGATAACAAGCATCGCACAAAAGTATTTTATTGTGATGCCAGTTGTCCGTATCAAAAAGGCGCATGCGAGGTTAATCACGAGTTGATTAGGCGAGTTTTGCCTAAAGGCAAATCCTTCGACCATTTAACTCAAGAGGATGTGAATCTGATGATGAATCACATTAATTCCTACGCACGAAGAAAGCTGAACAATCGCACGCCATACGAATCGTTCAGCTTCTACTACGGTGTTTTGGTTTTAAATGCCCTAGGCTGCACGCCAATCGCACCTAACGACATTGTTTTAAAACCATCACTACTTAATAAGTAACGCATAAATATAGGGAAATACCGCCAGTATATGTCTTTTAACAATACTTCTTAGGGGGTGGAATCTCCAGTTACAAAAAAGCTGAGCGAGATTTGACCTCTGTTTGGTATGCCTATATTCATGTGCTGAACTAAGTATATCACAATTATTTCATTCTGGCACTAGCGAAATTCATTTACAAAACGGGAATCTCGGATTACAAACGGGAATCTCGTTTACAAAAAGGGATTACTATTTTACAAAGGTGCGTTTGGCTTGCAAAGTGTGGCTTCTTGTTTTACAAATGTGAGTTTTCGCTTTGCAATTCATCTGATTACCTTAAGGCAGAAGAATATAAAGCAAGTAAAGAAGACTATTTGTAAAGCATATTAAAATAAATGTAAAATATACTTGACAGAATGTCGCGAGAATGGTATGATGAATTTGCAATAAAGAATACAGATAAGAGAGGGAGATTTCTATGAAAAAGAAGATTATTGCAATTTCATTGTTGTTGGTTGCTGTATTAATTACAGTGACGGTGTTGTTGTGTATGCCGAAGTATAACTATATGGTGGAGTTTGAAGAGGACTTTGCGGTGGAGAACGGTGTTGCACCGGAGGAGATGGAGTACGTCATAGTGCTATCGGAGGACGGTGAGTATATTATGGATGCGGAATGGAAAATTGAACCGGCGGGGATGCTGATGGCGTTAAGTATTGTGGATGAGACCGGAAAGGATGTCAATACTTTCAGTGCACATTGGATTGACATGAATTCCGGGGTTATGGAGCTACCGGCAGGGACTTATACCATGACGCTGACACCGATTACCAGCGCAGAACAGTGGAAAGAGTATTTTGCGAAGCTGGATACCTCGGACTGGGATGTGCCGGTGGAAGAGGGAGAGGAGCCGGAAACGGAGTTTGTAGAGAACGGTGTGTTCCGGTTTGCATTTTCCTTTAAACTGGAAGAGTGCAGAAATCTGCAGGGCATTGCTGTGATTATTGGGACGGTCCTCGGAGTGATTCTTTTGGTGATATTGCTTGTACTTGCTCAGAAGGATAATAGTTTGAAGCAGAATTATGACGAGCGTCAGGAGTTGCTTCGTGGAAAAGGCGCCAAGTACAGCGTATATACCATGTTTCTCCTGGATATAGTGTTGTTTTTGCTGGAAGCAGCAGGAGTGTCGTTACCAATGAGTCCGGGTATGGCTTCGTTTTTTAATGTGTTGGTTGTAGGCGGTGTATATGCGGTATATTGCATTTGGAAGGATGCATACTTTGCGCTGAATCAGAAGGCAGGAGTATTTATAGGAGTATTTCTGGTGGCGGGAATCATCAATCTGTTTATGGGCATCAAAGCTTTTTCGGACGGTGTGGCGATTCAAAATAATCAATTGACGATTCGCAGTATGAACCTGTTTTGTGCTATAATGGTATTGGTTGTATGCGGAGCCTTGATTCTGAGGAAGGTATGCAAGGACAGGGAGGAAGAGTAGCATGAAGAATCTGAAATTAAAATCTGCCCGGGCTGCCCTGGATTTGTCCCAACAGGAGCTGGCGGACAAGGTGGGAGTCTCCAGGCAGACCATTAATGCCATTGAAAAGGGCGACTATAATCCTACCATCCAGCTCTGGAAAAGTATCTGTAAGGTGTTAGGGAAGACTTTGGATGAGCTGTTTTGGGATGAGTAGAGAAATAGCGGTTGAATGATAGGAATTTACTTTGGCGTAATATGGAATTAATTGAATAAAAACTTAGTTAAAGGGGTAAGAATTTTAAAAAAGAAAAATCTTACCCCTTTAACTTGAAAAAACAGAATAATTTGTTAGAATAAGAGCAAGTGAAGAACGGTATTATTCATTCATAAAAATATACCGGAATTTATGATGAACGATGAAGAGTTTTGATAGAGAAAAACTTGGATGAGTAAAGGAGCGGAGGAAGTTTATGAAAACCGACTACCACATTCACACGGAGTTTTCCTGTGATTCGGAAGCTAAAATGGAGCAGTATGTGAAGCAGGCGCTGGAGCGGGATATCCGGATGCTTTGTTTTACGGACCATGTGGACTTAAATCCGGATGACTATGGGTATAACTATTACAACCCGGTGCAATATTTTGAGGTATTCCGTAAGGTAAAGGAAAAATACGGAGAGCAACTTGCTATATGTTCCGGCATTGAGTTTGGAGAGCCGCATTTGTACGCGGATGCCTTAAAGCGGTTGTCGGAGTATCCGTATGATTTTATTATCGGAAGCATTCATTGGATTGGAAATATGTTTCCCTGTCAGAAGGTGCGGGAACAGTATTCGGCGAAGGACTTTTACACGCTGTACTGGAAGGAAGTATTAAGTACCGTGAAACAAGGCGGCTTTGATGCTCTGGGACATATTGATTTTCCGAAGCGGTACTACGGAGAAATCTATTACATGGAGTCAGAGCTTAGAGAGATTTTTAAGCGGTTGCTGGATGAGGACAGGATAATCGAGATTAACACATCTTCCCTTAGAAAGGGGCATAGCGAGACCATGCCGGGAAAGGATTTGCTGCAAATTTACGCGGACTGCGGCGGTCGGTACGTTACCATCGGTTCCGATGCCCATGTGGAGCAGGATGTGGGAGCGGACTATGAGACGGCAAAGGCGCTTGCAGAAAAGTTTGGATTGCAGCAGGTGGCATATCGGGAGAGGAAGAGAGTGGGGGTAGAATGGTAGGATTTTATTTTAGCGGAACAGGGAATTCACGATATGTACTGGACGTATTCTTAAAGGCTTACGATGAAACGGCAAAGTCCTTTTCTATTGAGGATGATGGTGTGATTACGGAAATCCAAGCACAGGAAGAATTGGTATTTGCTTATCCGGTACAATATAGTACTGTGCCTAAGATTCTAAAAGATTTCATATGTGAGAATAAAGAACTTTGGAATGGAAAAAAGGTGTTTATCATTGCCACCATGGGCTTGTTTAGTGGTGACGGTTCCGGTGTTTTGGCGCGATTATTACAGAAATACAGGGCTGAAATTGTAGGCGGATTGCATGTGAAAATGCCGGACAGCATTGGAGATGAAAAGGTGCTAAAGCGTTCTCTTGAAAAAAACAAGGAACTTGTCAGACGAGCAGCAGAGAAGGCGGAAAATGCAGCGATTCGTTTGAAGAACGGAAAGCCGACGAAAGAAGGACTTGGATTGCTTTCACGCATTGTAGGTTTCTTTGGACAGCGGTTATACTTCGGGAATAAAACCAAGACCTACAGTGACAAGTTGAAAATAGACACGAAGAAGTGTGTGGGTTGCGGAAAATGTGTAGCATTGTGTCCGATGAAAAACATAGTGATAGAAGACGGAGTTTGTGTTTCGGAAGGTCGGTGTACCATGTGCTATCGATGTGTGAATACCTGTCCGAAGCAGGCGATAACCTTGCTTGGAAAAGAAGTTGTGGAGCAGAGTGTAATAGAGAAGTATTTATAGGAGGAAACGCATGGTCAGGGAAGTACAAGAAAAGGATTTAAATGGTCTGTTAGAGTTATATTTACATTTACACGAGGAGTCCGTGCTGGAACTTTCGGAGCATCTCGCCAAGACTTGGCAGACCATACTTGCGGACGAAAATCATCACATCATTGTAAAGGAAATCGACGGCAAGCTGGTATCCTCCTGCGTATGTGTCATTATACCGAATCTGACGCGGGGAATCAGGCCGTATGCCTTTGTGGAGAATGTGGTGACTCATGAGGATTACCGTGGAAAGGGGTATGCCACGGAGTGTCTAAACTACGCCAAAGCCCTTGCGGAGAAAGCAAATTGCTATAAGATGATGCTGCTCACCGGTTCTAAGAAGGAATCGACATTAAAGTTTTACGAGCGAGCCGGGTATAACAGTAGTGATAAAACGGCGTTTATTCAGTGGTTGGAGTGAGAAACGAAAAAGGGCTTGTATTCACAAGCTCCTTCGTGTCTAATTTACTTAGAAAGGGATTCGGAATTAAATCTCCGAGTACCCTCAGAAAATGTTAAAAGAATTTAAGCATCTGATCTTTGCGGTGGAACGGATGCTTATTTCTTTTTGTTATAACGATTGTCTAAAAACAGGGCATCTAACATCGGAAATGTACTTATATGTGAAAATGAGAGGAATTGACGAGCTTTCTTTTGTTGGTGTATAATTATAGAAAAGCCTTTGTGTAACGGAGATGATACTTTGATTGAAGTCATTGCTTATGAGATGAAGTATGACAAAGAGTTTGTAGAGCAGAGTGAGATTAGCTGTGTTTCGTTTGATGTTCAATATTTTGAACAATAAATCGGTTCCGTGGCGTGTTATGGGAATGAGATTGATGATTTGATTGTAAATAAAAAGTTTCAGAGAAGAGGTTACGGAAAACAGTTACTGTTATGGGGAATGCAGCAAATTCGAAAGAAGGATACTGCGACCATTTCTTTGCATGTGGCGGAGTGGAATCAAAGTGCCCTTATGTTGTACAAACGTGTAGGATTTGAAGTGGTAAGCAGTGAAAAAATCAGATAACAGATATAAAGGAGGACACCCAAATGACCACATTAGAAGCGATTATGACACGACACAGTTACCGCGGGAAGTATCAGTCCACCTCGGTACCGAGAGAAGATTTGGTAAAGATTATGGAGGCGGGCCTGGCGGCTCCGTCGGGCTGTAATAAACAGACTACAAGTCTCATTGCGGTGGATGATCCGGCGGTTTTGGAAGAGTTACATAAGATTATCCGACCGGGAGCGGGAGATACGGCACCGGCCATGATTTGCGTGCTGACCCAGCGAATGATTGCATACGAGGACAAATGTTTTGCGGTACAGGATTATTCTGCGGCAATCCAGAATATGCTTCTGGCCATAGTGGAACTGGGCTATGAAAGTTGTTGGTACGAAGGACACGTGACAGGGGCTGACCGTCTTGGTGACCGGATGGCGAAGGCTTTGGGCGCGCCGGAAGGCTACGAATTGATTTGCTACCTACCGGTGGGTGTGGCGGCGGAGGAAGTCCGCGGACCGCAAAAGAAGGAGTTTTCAGAGAGAGCATGGTTTAACGGATTCCCGGAGGAGAAAAGATAAATGGAAAACATCATCGATTTATTGGAAGCACTGACCATCTTTTGCTTCGGCCTGTCCTGGCCGATTTCCATCCGGAAGTCCTGGGTGTCCCGGACAGCGAAGGGAAAGAGTGTGCTGTTCGAAGTGATTTTGCTGGTGGGATACGGTATCGGTATCGCAAGAAAAATCATCCAGCTGACCTGTACGGGGGCAAGCGGATTTTTGTTCGGATTAAGCTTTGCGTTTTATATTATCAACTCCATTGCGATTTCCATCGACATCGCGCTGTATTTCAGAAATAGGAAGCTGGATGAACAGGCAGAAAGAGCCAAAACAGTAGCGTAAAAATGAGCGTGCGAAACCGTCGATGGCAGAGGATGGCACGAGGAAAGCAGGACCGGTGTTGGAATAGGCAAAAAGGGAAAACAATAGGAGAGGGGGAACCCGGATGTACATCGTAATATGTGAGGATGAGCGCAATTTTGCGGAGGAACTACAACAGGAGCTGGGGCGTGTTTTGCAGCAAAAGGAAGTGGAATGCCGTGTTTGTTACTGCGAAAGCGGAGCGGCCTTTCGCCGGGAAATGGAGAAGGGCGAGGCGGTAGATTTGCTGTTTATGGATTTGCATTTGGGAGATGCGGATGGTGTGGAGCTGGTAAAGGAGCAGGCGAAAAGCAGCGTAAAGATTCCCACGGTGTTTTTATCCAGTATGGAGGAACGAATCGCGGAGGGC